>NZ_JBEXLC010000077.1:0-40818 GCF_040609795.1 Nocardia sp. NPDC004604 | reverse complement strand
CGGTGATGATCGCGACGTACTCGCCGTGCGTGCCGATCCAAACGGGGACGGTGTATGGGTCGCCGTCGGGCAGCACACTGGCAAGGTGGGCGAGCGAGATGCCGTCGAGCACGCCCGTCGCCCCGCAGCTGCGAACTGCTCTCGACGCCACTCCCGAACAACCCAACACACACCCCAGTGCGATCACGCATTCGTCGAGAATGCGCTGATGCAGGCTGCTCTCGACGTTTACCTGCATGAGCGCATGGTGATCATCCGTCCAGGGGACGGCGGGGGCTCCGGGGTGTCGAGAAGGTGGGTGGTGGTGAATTTGGGTTGGTTGCCTGCGGTTTCGATGGGATCCGCGCTGTTTGGTGTGGAACCTGATCTGGGGGGTGCTGTTTCGGGCCGGTGGATCAAGGGGGGCCGCAACTCGGTCAGCGTGTCGAGAGGATTCAGCCCATGGGGTCGTCGGCGGTGGGGGCGACTTCGTAGCCGAAGGGTGGGGTGAAGCGGCCCCAGCGGGTGCATTCCCAGCCGCCGATGGCGCGGGGGAGCAGTTGGATGGTTTCGGTGTTGTCGAGGTGGTTGTTGGTGGTGAAGGGGGGAGCTACGCCGCTGAGGGTGCGGGAGACCAGGCGCATGGCGGCACCGTGGTTGACCAGCATGATGTCGCCGTCACTGCCGTCGGTGAGGTATTTGGTGCGGAGGTCTTCGATGATGGGGAGGAAGCGGGCGAGGACGTCGTATCCGGACTCGCCGCCGGGGACTCGTTCGGCCAGATCGCCCTCGTGCCAGGCGCGGTAGATCCGTTGGAATTGTCTGTGCGCTTGCTCGGTGTGCTGGCCTTCCAGTTCGCCGACCTGCACTTCGTGGACATTGTCGAGGACCTCGACGGGTACACCGGTTGCCGCCTCGATATACCCGGCGGTCTGTCTGGCGCGCAGTGCCGCCGAGCAGAACAGCGCCTTGGGCGGTCTCGAGAGGCTCGAACCGAACGTCTTCGCTTGGGCCGCACCACGTTCGGTCAGCGGCAGGCCGGGCACCCGGGTGTCCAGGATTTTCGCGACATTGCCTTCGGTCTCGCCATGGCGGACGAGAATCAGCTTGCCTGTCATAGGTCGGTCACCCCCTTGCGCAGCTGGGTGAGCCACTCCGCGGCGGGCTCGTCGGAGGGCGGTGGGGTTCCGGTCGCCGAGGTCGCTGGCCAGGAGCCCAGGAAACGGATCCGCGCCGTGCGGTGCAGTGCCTTGAGCGCCTCGGCGACGGCGGTGTCATCGATGTGCCCGACACAGTCAAGATAGAAGCGGTAGACGCCCAAACCCGTTCGGGTGGGCCGGGATTCGATTCTGGTCAGGTCGATGCCTCGGGTGGCGAATTCGGCGAACGCGCGCATCAGTGAGCCCGGCTCGTTGGGTAGTTCGAGCACAATCGACGTGCGGTCCGTGCCGGTCGCAGGCGGTGCCACCCTGGGGCTGGTGACCAACACGAAACGGGTGATCGCCTGCTCGTGGTCGGCGACGCCGGACACCAATGCCGTCAGACCGCGACGCTCACCGGCAAGTGCGGTGGAGACCGCGGCGTCGGCACGACCGGCCGCGACATCCTCGGCCGCAGCCGCATTCGATGCCGAGGTGTACAGCTCGACGTTCGGCAGCGTGCCCGCCACCCACTGCCGCACCTGCGCCGCGGCCACCGGATAGGCGGCCAGGGTGCGGACATCAGCGAGCGTCGTCCCGGGCCTGGCCACGATCGTGAAACTCACCTCGAGTTCGGTTTCGGCGATGATCTGCAGCCGCGGGCCGATGGCGAGCGAATCCAACGTCGCCGAGATGGAACCCTCGACCGAACTCTCGATCGGCACGACAGCACCCTCGACATCGCCGGACCGGATCAGGTCGAGCGCCGCACCTTGACTGGGCGCGGCAATCCGCTCGACCGGTCCGTCGAAGGCTTGCGAGGACTCGAGTTTGGCGAGGGCCATCTCGGTGAAGGTTCCGGACGGCCCGAAGTACGCGATACGCGGCACGGTTACGAGATTACTTGCGTGTGCTGAGGATGCTCAGAGTTCGAGCCAGATCGTCGGGCGCAGCGGTTTCGATCGCCAGCAATACATTGCGCGCTGCCTCGACCGCGGGCGGCTTCAACGAGGTCAGAAAGGCGATATCCGGCTGAGCCAGCGCCGCCCGGATATCCTCACCGCACAGCGCGGCAACCGTTCCCGCGACGATAGCCAGGGCGCGCTGCCCCTCGTCGGTTCGCGCGATGAAGCCACCATCAGAGTGTGCGATCTCGGCCAGAAAATCAGCCACTGCGGCATCGGGCACATCCGCATCGAGAATTCGAACGCCGGTCTCCCCGGCCCCGATCCCCCGCACCAACCCTTCGCCCAGACTGCGCCGCGCGGGCGTCGGCGCCGACAACGAAAGCAGCACCGGCTCCCCCGCCACTCCGTGCGCCGCCTGCACTCCATCCGCCATACCCCCACCGTAGCCGCGGCCGATCACCGCGCTGGTGACGTGGGTCCGCCCGACCACCCCACCCGACCACCCCACCCGACCACCCCGGATCGCCCAACAACCCCGGATCGCCCAACAACCCCGGATCGCCCAACAACCCCGGATCGCCCAACAACCCCGGGTCACCCAACAACCCCGGGTCGCCCAACAACTCCGGATCTGCCCGACCACCCCGGATCCACCCGACAACTCCGGGTCGCCCGACAACTCCGGTTGCCCAACAACTCCGGATCTGCCCGACCACCCCGGATCCACCCAACCACCCCGGGTCGCCCGACAACTCCGGTTGCCCAACAACTCCGGATCTGCCCGACCACCCCGGATCCACCCAACCACCCAGGTCCACCCGACCACCCCGGATCCACCCAACCACCCCGGGTCACCCGACAACTCCGGGTCGCCCAACAACTCCGGATCTGCCCGACCACCCCGGATCCACCCAACCACCAGGTCCACCCGACCACCACATCCACCGATCACCCCGAGAATCCGCACCACGCCGGTCGCCGAACCCTTGGCACGATGGTGGTCTCCGGATGCTCCGGGGCCGTGGCAAGTGTGGACCAGCACCTCATTGCATCCGGCAGTCGCACCGCAGTCAGCAGAACATGCGATCCGTCGACGGTACGCATCCACGCGGAGGAGTCGGCACCGGTGGCGATTGTTCAACCGGCACTGGCGCCGCAGTCGGCGGGAGGCAGGCAGTTGGCCGACAGTCGGCATTGCTGAAACGGATCGAGATCCCACGGGCAGCCCGGTACCAGTCTCGCGCGGCGACCAGGCCCAGGCGTTGGCGAACGTAGCCAGCACCGGCGCGGCCGAAAGGTGCGGGGAATCCTCAGGATCCAGGTGACGGGACCGGTTGCGGAAAATTCGGAGGTGACTTAACTTAGGCTAACCTAATTGAGATGCTTGGAGGTCTGCATGTCGAACCCGACCGTCGCACCGTCTACCGCCGAGCGGGTTCGGAGTGCGTGTGCCCATGCGGAGCAGGCGGTGCTGGCGATGCCGGGCATCGATCCGACGCCGATCTCGGTGCATCATGTGCGGCAGTGCGGTGATGCTGTGATCGCGGTGCCGACCGCATCCATGGCCGCGGTGCTGGCCGGGAATTCAGGAGAGAGCGGCGCCCCCGCGGTGCTCGAGCTCACTGATCACGCACCGCTGCCGCTGCGGGAACCGGTTCGGGCGCTGGTGTGGCTGCGCGGCTGGGTGCGGGCGGTGCCGACGCAGGCGCAGCGGGCGCTGGCCACCGAGGTGGCCAAGGATCATCCGCATCCCGACCTGCTCGATGTCGGGTACACCTCGACCCTGCTGCGTGTGGTGATCAATTCCGCGGTGGTGGCCGACTCCACCGGCGCCGAATCCGTCTGCGTCGACGAACTCCGGCTGGCCCAACCGGATCCGTTCTGCGCCCTGGAATCGGCCTGGCTGCAGCATATGGACGCCGACCACGCCGATATCGTCGCCCAACTCGCCCGCCACCTGCCGCCCCGCCTGCAGCGCGGCACCGTGCGCCCACTGGCCATCGACCGCTACGGCCTGACCCTGCGCGTCGAAGGCCACGACGGCGACCATGACTTCCGCCTCTCTTTCAACACCCCCGCCGATGACATCGAATCCCCGAGCCGCGCCGTCCGCACCCTCGCAGGCTGCCCCTTCCTCAACGGCCTGCGCCGCATCTGATCCGAACGGCGCGCACCGGCCAAGTCATGTCGACGGGCACCCACGAGCAAGCGATCAGCAGCGCAATCACGCCGCCGTCCACACCCTCGCGCGCTGCCCTTCCTAACGGCCTGCGCACACCCTGACCTGTACCAGCGCACCCCAGCCACAGCACGTCGATGGGCCTCCATATGCAAAGGCATCAGCTGCCAGCCGTGCACCACCTCCCCGAGCCGCACCACCCCCACCCTCGCGCACTCGCCTTGCTCGACGGCCTGCGCCACCTCTGACCCGTCTGCCGCACCCGCGCGGTCGAAATCACTGCCAAGATGCAAACAACAGCAGCGCGATCGGATGCCCTCCCGCGCATTCACCCCAACGCGAGCCGTCCGCTCCCACGCCTTCCTCATGACATGCGCCACATCCGACCAGCCCACGCCGCCGCACCCGCGCGGTCGAAATCGCTGCCAAGATGCGAACAACAGCAGCGCGATCGGGGGTGCCTCCCCCGCACTCACTCGTGTGACTCGCCCCTTCGTCGCCGTCGTCCGGCACAACCAGCAATCGCCTTCGACAAGCAAAACCAGCACTCCGGCCGAACCAGCACAGGTGGGCACCTCGGCCGACCGGTGGGCACGCCCAGCAGCGCGCCGACCGCTACGCGACACGTGGATCACCCGCGCAGGAGGTATGGGCAATAGATTCGGACGCATGCGTGCAGAGACCGGTCCCGATCGGGACGAGCCCGTGAGCGATCGGGAGCGGCTGGGGATACGGCTCGAGATCCTGGTCGTTCTGGTCGTGACCTTTGGGCTGAGTGGGCTCAATGCGGCGCTGTCGCTGCTCGACAGTGCGTTGTCGCCGGGTGGCGTCGGCGGGCGGACCGTTGCGCTGAATCCCACGCGAGCGGCGCAGTCGACCATCGATCTGCTGTTCCAGTTGCTCAGCGCATTGCGTTTGGGCGGATGGGCCGCCCTGGGGCTGTATCTGTTGTGGCGCAGCGGAATCGGGCCGCGAATGATCGGGTTGGCCCGGATTCACTGGCGTTCCGATGTGGTGCCGGGGCTGGGGCTGGCGGCCGTCATCGGGTTGCCGGGGCTCGGGTTGTATCTGACCGCACATGCGCTGGGGTTCAGCGTGACGATCGTGCCGAGCTCGCTCGGTGACCACTGGTGGCGGTTGCCCGCGCTCATTGTGGCGGCGTGTGCGAATGCGGCGGCGGAGGAGATCGTGGTGGTGGCCTATCTCATTACCCAGCTGCACAGGCTGGGTTGGTCGGAGAACCGATCGCTGCTGGCCTCGGCGCTGCTGCGGGGCAGTTATCACCTGTATCAGGGCTTGGGCGGTGGGCTCGGGAACCTGGTGATGGGCTTGATCTTCGGTCGGTTCTGGCAGCGCACGAACCGGCTGTGGCCGCTGGTTTTGGCCCACGCCACCATTGATGCGGTCGCCTATATCGGCTATACATTGCTGCGCGGTCACGTTTCCTGGTTGCCGTAACATACGCGGGTCCGGGCGGCGAATTATCGAAGAGCGCTCATCCGAGCGAACGAACCAGCGGCCGCTCGTCAAGCCCCCCGACGGCCCACGATAAGTAAAGTCTGAATGATGAACGGCGACGACCCCCAGCGCTACGAGCGGACGCGGCGGGCGCCGCAACCCTTCGGAAACCCGGGTGCGCCGTCCAAGCCACCGCAGCGACGCGAACCGCACCACCCGGCTCCGGGCCGCGATCCGCACAGCCAGCCCCCGGGTCGTCGCGAGCCGCACCCGCCGGGACACGACCCCGGGCGCGTCGAACGCACCAACGTGATCCGACGCGACGGCTCGAACCACCCCCAGCCACTCGCGTACTCCCAGGTGCCACCGGAGCCCGCCGCGGCACGGATGCCACCGCCGACCCGCAGGCCCGGGCCGACGCATGCGCCGACCCAGCAGCCACAGCCGTACCGCGATCCCCAGCCCCGCGGTGTGCCCGGCTACGCACCGCCGCAGCAGCCGCAGCCGTACAAGGATCCGCAGCAGCTGCGCCCGCGCCGCGAGGCCCCACCGCCGCCCCCGCCCTCGTTGCCACCGTCGCGCCGGGAGCGCGAACCGCGACCGCCGCGCCGCCGCCGCAAACTGCACCTGTTCCGCTGGTTCCTCGTGCTGTTGGTGGTGCTGGTACTCGCGGTGGTCGGCGCGATCGTCAAACTCGATGGTTCGCTCAATCGGATCGACGCACTCGCGAATTACGCCGACCGCGTCGGCGATACCCCCGGCACCAACTGGCTGCTCGTCGGCTCCGACGGCCGGGCGGGGCTGACCCCCGAACAGGAACAGGCGCTCGCCACCGGCGGTGAGGTCGGGCCCGAGCGCACCGACACGATCATGCTGGTGCACATCCCGAAATCGGGCGCGACCACCCTGGTCAGCCTGCCGCGCGATTCCTACGTGAGCATTCCGGGCCACGGCAAGGACAAGCTCAATGCCGCCTTTGCCTTCGGCGGCGCGCCGCTGCTGGTGCAGACCGTCGAGACCGCCACCGGAGTGCACATCGATCACTACGCGCAGATCGGCTTCGGCGGATTCGCTGGCATCGTCGATACGCTCGGCGGCATCGATATCTGCGTGCCGAAGCCCATCGACGATCCGCTCGCCGGCGTCGATCTGCAGGCGGGATGCCAGACGCTGGATGGGCCGCAGGCGCTGGGTTTCGTGCGCAGCCGCGCGACCGCCCTCGCCGATATCGACCGGATGAACCACCAGCGCCTGTTCATGGCCGCCCTGCTGAAGAAGGCGACCAGCGCTGGCACACTGGCCAATCCCTTCACACTGTGGCCGCTGGCCAGCGATACCGCGAAATCGCTGAAGGTCGATAAGGGCGATCACATCTGGAACCTCGGCCAGCTCGGCTGGGCAATGCGCGGCGATACGGTGGCGACCACCGTTCCGATCGGCGGGTTCACCGATACCGACAGTGGCAATGTGCTGCTGTGGGATAAGCAGAAGGCGGGCCAATTCTTCGACGACATCGCCAGGGACCAACCGATTCCGGAAGATCTGCTGACGAGGTAGCGTCGGGTCCATGCCGGACACCGACGCAGACGAGCCCTTCCCCGCCCTGCTGCGCGACCAGATCCGTCGTGGCTTGACCGCCGCGCAGCAGTATCTGGCCGCGGCCGTCTACTTCGATTCGAATCGCCTGCCGCAGTTGGCAAAACACAGCTACAGCAAGTCCGACGAGCACCGCTCGCACGCCCTACGCATGGTGCAGTACCTCCTGGATCGCGATCTGGAGGTACAGGTGGGCGGCCTGGATGACGTGCAACCCACCTTCGAATCGCCGCGTGGGGCCGTCGTCTTCCTGTTGGAATCCGAACGCGCCCGCAACGCGCAGATCTCCGAACTGGCTCGGACCGCCCGTGCCGCAGGCGACTATCTCGGCGAGCAGTTCATCCAGTGGTTCCTCAGGGAACAGGTGGAGGATGTCGCCGGGATGACCACGTTGCTGACGGTGATCGACCGTGCGGCAGGTGATCTGTTCGATGTCGAGGACTTCATCTCGCGCGAGCTGCGCACCACACAGCGCGCCGACATGACCGCACCCAAAATGGCGGGCGCGCGCCGAAATTAATTAGGCAATACTTGCCTCAATAAGGCTGCACTTGGATGACACGCGGCCTGACCAGCGCTAATGTCGCAACTATGTCCAGCCATCCGGAGTCCCCCCGCAGCAAATTCCACGGCCTGCTCCACGACCAGATCCGCCATGAATTCAATGCCGAACATCAATACATCGCGATCGCGGTGTGGTTCGACAATGCGGATCTGCCACAGCTGGCCAAACGTTTCTATGCGCAGGCGGTCGAAGAGCGCAATCACGCAATGATGATCGTGCAGTACTTCCTCGATCGGGATATCAGCGTCGAACTTTCCGGTATCGACCCCGCGAAATCCCATTTCGAGAACGCTCGCGAACCGATCGCGCTGGCCCTCGCACAGGAAAAGAACGTCACCGATCAGATCATCCAATTGGCGAGCACGGCCCGCGAAGAGGGCGATTACCTGGGTGAACAGTTCATGCAGTGGTTCCTGAAGGAGCAGGTGGAGGAGGTCGCCAATATGACAACCCTGCTCACCATCGCCGATCGCGCCGGATCGAACCTGTTCGACCTGGAGGATTTCATCGCCCGCGAAATGAGCGGTCCGAGCGATACTTCCGGGGCCCCGTCCGCGGCGGGCGGCAGCATCTAGTCCGCGATTTCCGAGAGCGAAACAGGGTCGGCTCGTCGCGACGAGCCGACCCTGTCGCTGTTATTAGAACGCGGGGCACGCAACCCCGCTATCAGCAATACGACTTACTTGGCACTCATGGTGCTGAGCAGCGTCTTGAGCAGCGTGAGAATGGCGTCCATGATGTTCCCTACTTTCCTCATCATTCGGTGAGAGTGTCCCTCACCACCACCAGCTTTCGGTGATGCAGTGAACCTAACCGAGTGCGATTAGAAAGGGGGGTGTTTCACAAAATTCTCTGTGATTTTTTTCGAATCACCGAAGGGTGACCTGACGAGACCGCAGTCCGTCGCGGGACCGACGCTCGTCCGCCGAGAGTGGAGCGGTGTCGGCCAGCGCCGCCACCAGTCGGTCACCGAACTCGATCGCAGGTTTGGTCCACTCGCTGGCATGCAACTCCGGGTCCAGATCGAAAACCGGCACCAGCAGGCCGTGCGTGCGGAACGAACCCGCGAAACGCGAACCCTCGCCCAGCTGCAATCCACCCGCGGCGTGCAGCCGGGCCAGCGCCAGCATCAGATCGTCCTCATGCTCCGGACGAACCCAGCGCACATGCGCCTTCTCACCCGCGTCGACCCACCAGGCGGCACCGATGGCATCCGGACCGAGATCCAGTCGCGCCGAGGGCATGATCGCCTCCTTGGCCTGTTCGATGGTCGCGGCGACCTGCGGATCGGGCTGTACGCCCTCGGGCACCCACCAGTCGAAGTCCTGGTGCACGGTCAGCTCCAATGCCGCGTCCGGGTCGATCACATCGGCCAATCGCGGTCCGCCCGCAACACTTTCGGCCGCGGTCAGCGATTCGCCCGGTTCGGCGGACTGCGTCCAGAGGATGGCGGCCGCGAGGTCGGCGGCCGGATCCGCACCCTGGAACTGCACCTGCGCCGCGACATACCCGGTCGGCGGCTCGCCCGCCCGCACCAATCCGGCGACCGCGCCCGGCAGCACCGTGGCGAGTACGACGGAACGCTCCGCCGCGATATCGGCCGATAGCTTCAGCGTCGCCGTCGCCGACGGCACGAACTCGCGCAGCGCCACGAGATCGCATTCCGCGGCCAGCCCCTGGAACGGACGCGTGACGGCCTGCGCCGCCTGCTGTTCCAGGGCGGCCCGCCGCTCGGCGAGACGCTGGGCCCGGTTCCCTCCGGGCTTCGGACTATTGCGCTTGCTTTTACCCACGGCAGGTCAAACTACATGGTGCGGATCGATATGTGCCGCGCGCCGCTCTGAGTCATTTGCTGCGCTACGCGCTGCGTCTTCGCGGCACCCGATGCTTCGACTACTCGGCTGCCTTCAATAGCCATCACTTCGCGCGACCGGATCGATGACCTTGCTTTCGCCCGGCCGCGAACGGTCGCTGGTAAGAATCGCTCCGCGAGTGGCTGCGCTGCGACGAAAAGCTATGCGGCCGAAGCAATTCGACTCAGGCGGCGGCCAGCAGCGCCTTGGTGCGGGCCGGGTGGTTGGTGGCGACCCAGCTGACGCCGAGATCGGCGCACAGGCGCACATCGTCGGGGTCGTCGACGGTCCAGCAGTAGGTGGCGCGCCCCGCCGCGGCGGCCTTGTCGACCAGGTCCGGATGCTCGCGCAGGGTTTTCACCGAGGGGCCGACGGCGGTGGCACCGACCGTGGTCGCGGCGCCGCCGCCCAGGTAGCGCGATGATTCGCCGAGCAGCACCGTGGGCAGCAGCGGCGCGGAACGGCGGATCCGCCAGACCGCGGTCGCCGCGAAGGACATGACCACCGCGCGGGAGTGATCGGCGGAGGCGGGGGTGGCGATGCCGAAGCGCTGGAGTTCGGCGAGCAGCTTGTTCTCCACCAGCGCGCCGTAGCGCACCGGATGCTTGGTCTCGATGAACAGCTTGGTCGGCCTGCTGCGCCAATCCAGGACCAGCTCGATCAATTCGCTGAGAGTGAGCACCGAAGCCGGTTCGCCCGCCGCGCCGAAATCGAGGCCCTTGAGCTCATCGAGGGTCAACTCGCTGACCAGTCCGGTGCCCGATGAGGTCCGGTCGACGGTGCGGTCGTGCACGCAGACCAGGTGCCCGTCCCTGGTCAACCGGACATCACACTCCACGCCATCGGCGCCCTCCTGTAGCGCCAGCTCGTAGGCGGCGAGCGTATGTTCCGGGCGCGCCGCCGAGGCTCCCCGGTGCGCGACGACGAACGGTGCGCGACTGCCCTGGCTCACTTGGCCAAAACCTCCTCATGCTCACGGTGCGGTGTAGTTGTCTCGGGCATATCCACCGGCTCGGCGGCTTGCTCTTTCACGGCGCCACCCGGCTGCACGGGTTCGATCACCGGCACCACCGGGTCGACCGCCATCACCCACCGGCGCGCGATCCTGGTGCGGCCGAACAGATCACGACCGGTGATCGACCGCTGCACCCAGAGGGTGAGCACCACGACCCCCGCGGCGGCGAGATCGGTGAACGCGGTGAACAGCACACCATCCGCCTTGGCTTGCAGGGAATCCGCGGTCCGCCACAGCAGCGCCGCCACCGTACACACCGCGCCGAGCAGCCATCCGAGCCACCAGATGCGCACGGCCCGCAGCGCCCGGGGATCGGCGCGCACGGTGACCAGTTCGGTGAGGAAAACGCCGGGCCACAACAGATTCACCACCGGAATCAGACAGCCGAGCGCGAGCATCCGGACCGATCGCGGGTCACGCCGTCCGGCCTCGGCGAAGGCGGTTCGACGCGCCTCGATCAACCAGCCGAGCATCGCGAGCGCGCAGACCAATCCGAGCACCAGGCCGACCAATGCGGACAGCCACACCATCACATCGGAGAAGTGCAGCAGCAGCGACGGGATCAACCGGGTGCGGTTGCGCAGCAGAATCAGGTAGCGCCCGAGTTCGGCGCAGGCGGCGACCGCGAATACCCCCGCGGTTGCGATGAGCAGCGCACCGGCCCGGTTCGTCAACCGGTCCAATGGCCGCTGGACCTCGGCGGCGGATTGGACCGGCGGATCCACCAGACCCCAGCGCGGAATCTGCTGATACCGCGGAGTTTCCAGGGACGGCCGCGGCCGGCCCGAGCTCGGCCTGCGGATGCGCTGATCGGGGCGGCGTGCCACCCAGCGGTAGTTACGCCGCTCGGCGGGTGCATCGATGGGCGCCGGTGACAACAGCACGCCACGGCAGCGCGGGCACCAGTGCATCGGGGTCGTCTGCACGGCCCAGCGCGCGCCACAGCGCGCACAAGGTTGTACCACCGTACTCATGGCGCCCCTTACTCTCTCGCCTCAGTAAATCTTTGCCTGGTGATCGCCGTCGGCGACCAGCGGACGGCCCGCCCGCTGCCAAGCCACCATGCCACCGCTGACGTTGATCGCCTCATATCCGATGTATGTCAAGTACTTGACCACCTCGAAGGACCGGCCACCCTGTCGGCAGATCACATAGAGCTGGGCGTCGTAATCCAGCTCGTCGACTCGCGCGGGCACATCGACCATCGGGATATGGATCGCTCCCGGCGCGTGCCCGAGGTCCCATTCGTCGTCTTCGCGCACATCGAGCAGGATCGCCCGCGGCATGTCCGCGGCGACCTGCTCGGTCTGATCGAATTCGCCCGGCACGGCTTCCACCGGCACCGACGACACTTCGGGGCTCGTCACGCTTCGATCCTGCCATGGGTGGCGCACCGCGGGGGAGTTCCGGGCCCGCTGCGCGGGGGATGGACGGGGCACTTCACGGCCTCGACATCGGCACGTTACCTCAGGTATGTTCTGTGCTTCCGGATCCGGTTCGACGCCCCGCTCCGGGGCCGCTTGTGCATATCCTCGGCCGAAGTTATCCACATAATCCACAACTTGATCCACAGGTCTCAGCTATCGAATAGCACACGACTCACAGGCGTTGGCTATCAAGAAAATGTTGGGAGAATCGGATCTACGAGGGCTGATGCGACTATCAGCGGATCGATGACGCCCTAACTCCAGGTTGCTGGTAATCCCTCGACGCTCTTCCAAGCGATCCGAAGACGCGCGCTGGCGGTACGAACGACCGATCCGAGACTCCCCTCCTTGCCATCCCGGAGCGGTCATTCGCCGCGGCTTCGGGAACTGAGGCTGTGCAGTCCCGATATCTACTTGGACGCCGCTGATCGCCGATCGGTTCCGTGAAAACGAGAACGCCGACGAAAAACTGAAATACCGGGTTCCCGCAGGTGGTATCGGTAGCCTGGGTGCATGGATGCGAGCAGGGGGCTTCTCGAAGGAATGGATACGACCGAACTCGACACCGCACTCTCCGAGGCCGCATGCCTAGGGCTGCAGGTCGATACCGAAAACGCACAGCTGAGTCTGGATCTGGAGGTTCTTATGCTTCCGGTTGAAGGACTCGCACCGCAGGACTATCGCGTGAAGCTGACGTTCACCGGGGTCAGTCGGGTCGCGGCCTCGCTGCGCACTCAGCATTGGGACGATCTGGCCCCCACCGTGCTGCCGCTGCAACTGGACGGCCTGGACAAGGCCATCCGCAGCTTCGGCGGCGGACGGCTGCACGGCTGGGAATTCATCGATCTGGACGACAGCAGCTGGGTGCACTGGAGTGAACTGCTCAGCTTCGACACCAAGATCGACTCGCACGCCTCCGCGCATGTGCTGGAGTTCTCCCAGGAGGAGGGCATCGATCCGCGCGAACTCGACGTACGAGTCTGGTTCGACGGCATGACGATTCACGACGCGAACGGCACCGAGATCCCGGTGGCGCAGTTCATCGCGGGAGGGGCGCGCTGGTGGCAGGCGCATGACGCCGGCGATCCGCGGACCATGCGGCCCGGAATCGTGCCGCAGCTGTAAACATCGTCGAAATCGCCTACCGCACACCCGGTCACCGGGTGTGCGGTCCTATTTCAGGCCCCCGAACCGACCGGACAGGTGACACCGGTGGCATGCACCGGGCAATAGCCACCCGGATTCTTGGCGAGGTACTGCTGGTGGTAGCTCTCGGCGTAATAGAACCCGGGCAGCGCGTGCCGCGGATCGGTCGCACCCAGTCCGGGCAGATCCGTGATCTCGGTGGTGATTTCGCCGTAGCCGACTGCCGCGAGTCGCTCGCCGTAGACCTGCGCGGTGCGGTGCGCGAGCTGTGCCTGCGCCGGATCGACGGTGAAGATCGCCGAGCGGTATTGGGTACCGCGGTCATTGCCCTGCCGCATGCCCTGGGTCGGGTCATGGTTCTCCCAGAATTGCTGCAGCACGGCGCCGCAGTCGATGACCACCGGATCGAAGACGATAAGCACCGATTCGGTGTGGCCGGTTCGCCCGCTGCACACCTCTTCATAGGTCGGATTCGGCGTGTACCCGCCGACATAGCCGACCGCGGTCGTGTACACGCCGTCGAGTCGCCAGAATTCTTGCTCCGCACCCCAGAAGCAGCCCATCGCCAGCACCGCGACCTGCAGGTCTTCCGGAAATGGCGGATGGATCGGGTGACCGTTCACATAATGGATATCCGGCACCGAGATTGGGTCGGGGCGGCCGGGCAAGGCCTGCGCCGGCGTAACCATGACCGGCTCGGGTAGACGGAAGCGTCCGACCAGTTCGTCGTACCACGACATGGTTCGATGCTAGTCCGCCTCCCCGAATCTCTTGGCCGATGAGTTTGGTACCCCATCAGGTCTCTACCGGACCACCGGTGGGGTAGATGGCAGAGTTAGCCCATTCCGACGAATTACCCATGTGCTCACGAAAACCGGTCGTTGCGAAGGCAACCGGAATGAGGGGGCACAGGGTGAGGTTGGAACCCATCGGGTGTACGAATGATGGTTGGATGTGCTCGACGACGAGGGCGCACCCGGCCCGACATTAGGAAGGGACATCGTGGCTGAGTACACGTTGCCAGATCTGGATTACGACTACAGCGCCCTGGAGCCCCACATCTCCGGGCAGATCAACGAGATTCATCATTCCAAGCACCACGCTGCCTACGTCGCGGGCGTCAACGCGGCCCTGGAGAAGCTCGAGGCCGCGCGCGAGGCGGGCGACCACGCCGCCATCTTCCTGAACGAGAAGAACCTGGCCTTCCACCTGGGCGGACACGTCAACCACTCGATCTGGTGGAAGAACCTCTCCCCCAACGGCGGCGACAAGCCGACCGGCGAGCTGGCCGCCGCGATCGACGACCAGTTCGGTTCGTTCGACAAGTTCCGCGCGCAGTTCACCGCCGCGGCCAACGGCCTGCAGGGCTCCGGCTGGGCGGTGCTCGGCTACGACACCCTCGGCCAGAAGCTGCTGACCTTCCAGCTCTACGACCAGCAGGCCAACGTGCCGCTCGGCATCATCCCGCTGCTGCAGGTCGACATGTGGGAGCACGCCTTCTACCTGCAGTACAAGAACGTCAAGGCGGACTACGTCACCGCGTTCTGGAACGTCGTCAACTGGGAAGACGTGCAGGAGCGCTTCGCCCGCGCCATCGGCCAGGCCAAGGGCCTCATCTTCGGCTGAGTCAGCTCACCTTCGGGCCCGCGAACCCGCCATCCGAGGCGACCGGTTCGCGGGCCCGATTGTGTTTTGTGGCTCGGCCTCGGCTCAACGCTGAGACGTTCGATGCCTCGTGATCCAGCCCATCGGGTTTCGAGCGAAGCGAATCGAGCACGCGCCGCTCGCGGCTCGGCTCGCGTCCGAGCGGCCGGTGCGATACGACGCAGTCGCGAGCAGCGGTCGTTCGGACGTGAGCCACCAGGGGCCGCGAACACGCGGCTGCCAGAAGCACTAGCACTCTTTGGTACTTGTGTGCCAGGTGAGTATTGGCGCATTCTCGGGAATCCACAGTTCGAGGACGGGCAACGCCGCCCCCGGTTCCATGACGGGAGGCATCATGCATACGAATGGACCCATCGGCATCACGCCGTTCCATGCCCGCGGATCGCTGCGGGGGTTCGTCATATCCGGCCGCTGGCCCGATACCACCAAGGAATGGGCGCAGGTGCTGGTGCTCGCCGTGCGGGTGGCATCGTTTCCCGGATTGCTGACCACCTCGACCGTCTTCGGCGTGCGCGAGGAGCTGCCGGATGATCCGGCGCCCGGCACCGTCGGCCTGGTCCTCGCCGAGGGACCGGTGCTCGGTGAGCAGGCGCTGGCACCCGGTCGTTTCGCCGACCATGTGCCAGCGGCCCTGCTGATGTTGCATCCGCCCTCGGAGACCAGGCCGTCACTGCCGGAATGCGTGGGCGCGGCATCGGGCTGTGTGCTGCTGCCCGGCGTCCCGCACCTGGGACTCGAGCATCGCGCCGCCTGGGCCGAGGCGGAATCCGACGGCACCGTCACCTCCCTGGTCAGCCGGGTCGGCTTGGACCCGATCAGCGATCCCGACACCGCGGTGCTGGCCATGCTGCTCGCCGCATAGGCGGCACCGTGCCATCGGGCATTTCGTCACCGAGGCGATCGCCGAAGCGGCGGTGGCGCATGCGCGCATCGAAATGCGCTGGAATCGCGACGGGCGGAGCGTGATAAGGCCAACACCTCGCAATGCGAGCAATTGCGCACAATGAATAGTGTGCAGAAAGTGAACGGGCCGGTGATCCGGGCCGCCCGTGCCGATGACTATGACGCCATCGCAACCGTCATCGATGACTGGTGGGGGCGCTCGGTGCTATCCCACCTGCCGAGGTTGTTCCTCGATCATTTCCATCGAACCAGCCTGGTCGCCGAGGTTCCGGTGACACGGATGCGGGAACCGACCGATTGGCTGGCCGGATTTCTGATCGGCTTCCTCTCGCCGTCCGAATCCGATGAGGCCTACATCCATTTCGTCGGCGTTGATCCGCAGTCGCGCAAGAGCGGCCTGGCACGCGAACTGTACGAGCGGTTCTTCGCGATCGCCCGGGCGAACGACCGGCACATCGTGAAGGCGATCACCTCGCCCGGCAACGACGCGTCGATCGGCTTTCATCGACACCTCGGATTCACGGTCACCGGCCCGGTGCGCGACTACAACGGACCGGGCCACCACCTGATCACCTTCGAACGCAAGATCTGATCTGCTTCGCGCGCAGCGAGATTCGCCCGTGTTGGTGGGTCCGCAGGGTGCGGCACGGTTTAGCCTTGGACCGTCGAAAGGATTGTCAGCAGATGTCTGGAAACCCGCTTGCCGCCGCTGAACCCTGGGATCTCGTTGCCGACGGATACGCTGAATTCGGCCCGTCGATCATGGCGCCCTTCTCCGCGCACGCACTCGAACTCGCGGGTCTGTCGGCGGATTCGCATGTGGTGGACGTCGCCGCGGGGCCGGGCACACTGAGCCTGCCTGCCGCCGAACGGGTGGCTCGGGTGACTGCCATCGACTTCTCGGAGCCGATGCTCCAGCGACTCGCCGAGGACGCGCGGGCGGCGGGGCTGACCAATATTGAGGTGAGCGTCGGCGATGGACAGGCGCTGCCCTTCGACGATGATCAATTCGACGCGGGCTTCTCGATGTTCGGGCTGATGTTCTTTCCGGATCGGGCCAAGGGTTTCGCCGAATTGTTCCGAGTGCTGCGCCCTGGCGCCATCGCCGTGGTGTCGAGCTGGGCGCCGGTGGCCGAATCGCCACTCATGCGACTGATGTTCGGGGCGTTCGCCGCCGCCGACCCGTCCATCCAGGAGCCCCGGCCCAACTTCCTCAACCTGGAGAATCCGGAGGTCTTCGCCACCGAGATGCAGACCGCGGGCTTCGCCGGGGTGAGCATCCAACGGCATACCAGCGCACTCGTTTTCGCCAGTTCCGACGAGATGTGGGAAACCATGATGCGCAGCAGCGCGCCGCTGGTGCTGATGCGGCGCACCGTCGGCGAGCAGGTGTGGGCCGAACGAGCCGAGATCATGCGTACCTACCTCGCCGAGAACTACCGCCCGAATATGCCCCTGTCCACTACGGCATTCCTCGGCATCGGCCACAAACCGAACCGGTAACCCCCTGCTCAGCCGAGGAATCGGTGAGCGCGGCGACAACTGCCTCGGGCTGCTCTTCGGCAAGGTGGTGACCGCAGTTCGCGATCTCGCGCACCTGGACATCGGTCGCCTCGGCCGGCCGGAGATCTCGCAGCGCCGGGGTGATCTGGACGCGCGGTTTCCCGGGCTGTCGGATCTGGTGCTCACTCGGTCATGACAAACGCCCCGCCATCCAGACGGATGGCGGGGCGTGGTTGCCTTGCGGCGCAGACGGTTAACGGGGGGCCATGCGCAGGGCGCCATCCATGCGGATGGTTTCGCCGTTCAGGTAGTCGTGCTCGACGATGTACTGCGACAGCTGGGCGTACTCGTCGGGGCGGCCGAGGCGGGACGGGAAGGGCACACCGGCCTCGAGGCCCTTGCGGTACTCCTCGGTGACACCGGCGAGCATCGGGGTGTCGATGATGCCGGGGGCGATGGTGTTCACGCGGATGCCGAACTGCGCCAGGTCGCGCGCGGCCGGGACGGTCATGCCGTGGACGCCGCCCTTGGAGGCCGAGTACGCGATCTGGCCGATCTGGCCCTCGAACGCGGCGACCGAGGCGGTGTTGATGATGACGCCGCGCTGGCCGTATTCATCGACGGTGTCGGTCTTGGCGATCGCATCGGCGGCCAGGCGCATGACATTGAAGGTGCCGAGCAGGTTGACGGTGATGACGGTGCGGAACAGCTCCAGATCGTGCGGGCCGTTCTTGGACAGGATGCGTCCGGCCCAGCCGACACCGGCGCAGTTCACCACGATGCGCAGCGGCACACCGGATTCCACGACCTTCGCGACCGCGGCGGAGACCTCGTCGTTGCTGGTGACGTCGGCCGGGATCAGGGTGACGCCGTCGGGCACATTGTCCCCGGCCCGCTCGATGGATTGGGGTACGTCGAGTCCGAAGACGGTTGCGCCGAGATCGGCGAAACGCTTGGCAGTGGCGGCGCCGAGGCCGGATGCGCCTCCGGTGATGATGGCGGCGGAACCCGAAATCTCCACGATGGTCCTCTCGTTCGTGACAGCCAGTTGGCCCTTCGTCAATTTGCACCCTAACGGGTCCTATGTGAGAGCCCGATCACGACTCCCTGACACCCGGAGCCCACCGCGCACAACGTGGTCGAATAGACAGAAAATTATTTGCGAACATATCTGTTCACAGCTGGTATCGTCGCTGGTATGAAGCTGTTTTCCGCCGCGTCCGTGGCCGGGCGCCGGATTCTGATCACTGGAGCGGCGCGCGGTATCGGTGCCGCATTGGCACGCCAGTTGCACGCGAAAGGGGCCAAGGTCGCCCTACTCGGCCTGGAGGCCGACCTGCTCGCCGAGGTGGCGCACGAATGCGGAGACGCACCCTGGCGGTATTGCGATATCGCCGATCACCTGCAGGTCGAGCGGGTGGTGAACACGCTGGTCAGCGAGCTCGGCGGACTGGATGTGGTGGTGGCCAACGCCGGGGTGGCGAAGCAATTGGCACTGCTCGGCGGGGATCCGCAGGTCATGGAGGAAACGCTCGCGGTCAATGTGCTCGGTGTCTACTACACGCTGCGCGCGGCGGGACCGCACATCTGCCATCCGAACGGATACGCACTGGTCGTCTCGTCGCTGGCGGCCGCAGTGAATCTGCCGCTGGTCGGGGCGTACAGCGCGTCGAAGGCCGGTGTGGAGGCGCTCGGCAATACGTTGCGCCATGAGATCAGGCATACCGGGGCCAAGGTCGGGATCGCCTATTTCGCCGAACTCGATACCGATATGACCTCGCGCGGTTTCGGCACCGCCGCCGCGCGGTCCATCCTCGGCCGGTCGACGGTCTCGGGGGTGGCGCCGCTCGGTCCCGCGATCGATGCGGTCGAGCGCGCCATCGCGCGACGCAAGCGTCAGGTCGTTTCGCCGTGGTGGGTGGCGGTGGCGCTGCCGTTCCGGCCGATCGCGCAGCGCGTCATCGATATCTCGCTGCGCCGCGGTGTGGCGCGGGCATTGGAGATCGCGCGTACCGAAGATGCGCCGTACACCACCGACCAACCGGCCCGCCCCCGCAAAATGGACCGACCGGCATAGCCGGACACCGTACGACCGACCATCGGAGCCACCGCATGCCCCAATCCGCCAGCAGCGCCCGTCAACTCCCCCGGGGCAGACACGGCCTGCCGAGGGAGGAGGTGATCGCCTCGCAGCGCGAGCGGATCCTGAGCGCGATGGCCGAGGCCATGGTTGAGAACGGATACGTCGGGACCTCGGTCGCGGCCATCCTGAAGCGGGCCGGGGTGTCGCGGGAGACCTTCTACGAGCAATTCCGTTCCAAGGAGGACTGCTTCGAGGCCGCCTACGAGCGGGCCGTCGAGCTGCTGATCGCCAATATCGCCGATGCCATCAGTGGGCCGGAATCCGATGCCGAGACCGCGGACCCGGCCGATCCGGACCGGTTGGGCCGGATCCTGGAGGCGTATTTCGACGGGCTGATCGCCGAACCCGCATACGCCCGGCTCTATCTCGTCGAGGTATACGCGGTGGGTTCGAAGGCGGTCGCCCGGCGCGCCGAACTGCAGGAATCCTTCGTCACGATGATCGCCGATGTCCTCGACGCCCGCACCGAACAGCAGCACTTCGCCTGCCAGACCCTGGCCGCCGCGGTCAGCGCGATGGTCACCGCACGCATCGCCGTCGATGATCTGGCCGGACTTCGAGCTCTCCGGGAACCGCTGTTGGACCTGCTGCGCCGCAGCGGCGATCTGTACGGCGAAACGATGTCGCACTCCGAGGTGCGTGCCTGAGCGCTCGGCGCGCAGCGCAGCGGCGAGCTGGCGCCGCTGATGGCGCGATCCAAGGTGCGCCGATCGGATGTGCGCCCAGCGCATCACGGTTAGCGGGTTGCTCGACAGCGCGATCCGAGGTGCCTGCCTCAACGGTGCATGCCCAATGCATCGCCCGGGCCACCGAACAGCGCCGCCGCCGATGGCACGCCGCCGATTCACCGAGGTCGCCGCCTGCGATCGGGGACCGCGAGTCGGGGCCCTCGCCCGACACCGACACCGCGACGCCGAGACCAGCAGCGGCAGCCGGACCGCAGTACATCGGCACTTGCGACTCGACGGCTACCGGTGGAGCAAATACGGGTGCGGCACCGTGCGGCCGGGCGGCAGCAGACGGGGACGATCGGTCAGTGCATCTCCTCGGCGGGCTCGGCCGCTGGCCGGTCCGGAACGAGTTCGGTGCGGTGTGCGAGCCGTGCTCGGATCAGCAGGGCAGCGCCTGCGACGGCCGGGGCAAGGATGGCGAATGCGCCGCCGGTGAGCACGCCGATGCCGGGGATCGCCGCGGCGAGCAGGCTCGCGGTACCGAAGTAGAGGAACAGCAGGCCGGAGCCGATGCCGATGACATGTTCCGGAAGGTGTTTGCCGACCAGGATGCCGACGGCGATGGCAAGGGCGTCGGCGACCACCATGCCGATGGTGGAACCGATCCAGACACCGATCCAGCTGTTGTCGGTGGCCAGTGCTGCGGTGGCGAACATGGTTCGGTCGCCGAGTTCGGCGAGCAGGAATGCGGAGAGCACCACGAAGTACGGGGCGGTATTCGTGCGCGGCGGCTTCGGGTCGGCGTCGTGGGCGTCATCGCCGCCGAAATGCTCGCGCAGGGTCCACAGGCCGACGGCCAGGAAGGTGATGGCGGCCACCAGTGCGATGGCGCGGGTCGGCAATGCGGCACCGAGGAAATAGCCGACGCCGACGGAGATCAGATGCACCGTCGCGGTCGCGGTCGCGATGGCGCCGAGCACCACCCACCAGCGGTAGCGCAGCGCGAACGTCAACGCCATGAGCTGGGACTTATCACCCAACTCGGCGAGAAAGACTATTCCGACGCTCAGCAGGATCGTGGTGATCATGTGGTGTGTACTCCCGGGTCTCCGGCCTGTCGGCCAGGAGATCGGGTACGCCTCCGGCCGACAACGAAATGGTTGTCTCGGCCGAAGGTCTCGCCCACCGAATCTACGCCGGTTCACGCTGCCGGATCCGCACCCTTGTGAGGTGACGGACCAGTATGTCGACAGCGCAATTGCGGGCTACTCCCCTTCGCTGGCACCGACTCTACCCCCGCGACCGCCATCGCGGCAAACCGTTGTAATCGAAATCGCAATGCGCACAATAAGTTTGGCGCTCCAATGGTTGAGTTTCGGGTGCCCTTACAGATACGGCAGGAGGTGCTGATCCGAAACTGAGCTAGCCCTTGGCAATCGCATCGGCACTGCCACGCCAGCCGAAGTTGCCGCATAAGCAAATGGCCGCCTCACACAAGGTGTGAGGCGGCCAGTGCGGCAGCGATGAAACTACTCAGAGCGTGCGGGTGAGCCGCTCGGTGAGGATCTGCGCGAATCGAGCCGGATCCTTCAGCTCCCCGCCCTCGGCCAGAACCGCTGTGCCATAGAGCAATTCGGCGGTTTCGGTGAGTTCGGGGACCTTACCCGCGTCGGCGTCCTGCTTGCGCGTGTCGTAGGCGTCGCGCAGACCGGTGACCAGCGGATGAGTCGGGTTGAGCTCGAGGATCCGCTTGGTCTCGGGCACCAGCTGCCCGGACGCGCGGTACATGCGCTCCAGCATCGGGGTGAAGTCGAAGACATCACCGACGAGGCAGGCGGGCGAGGTGGTGAGCCGGTTGGTCAGGCGCACCTCCTTGACAGTGTCCAGCGTCTTGCCGAGCCAGGTGAGCACCTCGGCGAAGTCCTTGTCCTGCTGTTCGCGCAGCGACTCGGTGGCCTTCTTCTCCTCCTCGGTCTCCAGATCGACCTCGCCCTTGGCGATGGACTGGAACGGCTTGCCGTCGAATTCGGTCACCGAGCCGACCCACATCTCGTCGACCGGATCGGTCAGAATCAGCACCTCGCGACCCTTGGCCTTGAAAGCCTCCATATGCGGGGAGCTTTCGATCTGCTGACGGGTCTCGCCGGTCATGTAGTAGATGGCGTCCTGGCCGTCCTTCATGCGCTCGACGTACTGCGCGAGCGTCGTCAACTCCTCGTCGGAATTGGTCGAGGCGAACGACGAAACCTGCAGCAGCGTCTCGCGATTGTCGAAGTCCGAGAGCAGCCCCTCCTTGAGGACGCGGCCGAACTCCTTCCAGAACGTCTGGTACTTCTCCTGATCCTCGGCACCCTGCAGATCCTTGACCGTGGACAGCACCTTCTTCACCAGACGCTTGCGGATCATCTGGATCTGTCGGTCCTGCTGCAGGATTTCCCGGGACACATTGAGTGACAGGTCCTGCGCATCCACCACACCCTTGATGAAGCGCAGATACTCCGGCATCAGCTCCTCGCAGTTGTCCATGATGAACACCCGCTTGACGTAGAGCTGCACACCGCGCTTGTGCTCGCGGGTGAACAGATCGAACGGTGCGTGCGACGGAATGAACAGCAGCGCCTGATATTCGAAGGTGCCCTCGGCCTTCATCGGGATGATCTCCAGCGGATCGTCCCAGCCGTGGCTGACGTGCTTGTAGAACTCCTTGTACTCCTCGTCGCTGACCTCGCTCTTGGGGCGGGTCCACAGCGCCTTCATGGAGTTGAGGGTCTGCTCCTCGAGAATCGTCTTCTCGGTCTTGTCCTCGCCCTCACCCTCGGTGACGGTCCGCTCCACCTGCATGCGGATCGGCCAGGCGATGAAGTCGGAGTACTTCTTGACGATTTCGCGGAGCTTCCACTCCAGCGTGTAGTCGAAGAGGTGATCTTCCTCGTCGGCAGGCTCGAGGTGCAGCGATACCGAGGTGCCCTGCGGACCGTCGTCGACGGTTTCGATGGTGTAGGTCGACTGGCCCTCGGACTCCCAGCGGGTGCCCTCGGTCTCGCCCGCCTTGCGGGTGGTCAAGGTGACCTTGTCGGCGACCATGAAGGTCGAGTAGAAGCCGATGCCGAACTGGCCGATCAGCTCCTCGGCGGCCGCCTCGGACTTGGCCTCGTTCAGCTTTTTGCGCAGCTCGGCGGTACCGGATTTGGCCAGTGTGCCGATGAGATCGACCACCTCGGCACGGGACATGCCGATGCCGTTATCCCGGACCGTCAGGATCCGGTTGTCCTTGTCGACCTCCAGCTCGATGTGCAGATCGGAGGTGTCGACGTGCAGATCCTTATCGCGGAAGGACTCCAGCCGCAGCTTGTCCAGCGCGTCGGAGGAGTTCGAGATGAGCTCCCGCAGGAACGTGTCCTTATTGGAGTAGACCGAATGGATCATCAGCTCGAGCAGCTGATGGGTTTCTGCCTGAAACTCGAGTTGTTCGACGTGCTCAGTCACGTCGCGATAGTACGACTTTTGAAATCGGCCAGGCCAGGAACCTCGCGATCGGCGCTGTGCGGCCCCGGCCGGCGCGGCTTCATCCATTCGCGCAGCACCATGGTGGCGCGGACATCGTCCTCGTTGTATTCGAGCAGCCGGGTGCGCTGACTCAGGTCGGGTTCGCCCTCGTAGCCGACGGCCAGCCGATACCAGCTCATCGACGCCTCGCCGCCCGCCTCGGGATCGCGCCAGGAGAATCCGGCCACCGGCGCGATCTTCTTGAGCCCTTTGCCATTCGGGCAGATGAACTGGTCGGTGACGGCCTGGAACATATCCACCCACTGCGGTCCGTCGACGAACGCGCGCACCTGGTCAACCGTCGGCACCCCCGGCCGACCAGCGAACCGGCGCGCCGATTCGTAGAGCCATTTGTCCTCGGCGGTGCGCGAATAGCAGTAGGCGGCAAAGGTTTTCCCGGCCGCAATGGCCTCGGCGCGCACGGTCATCAGCCAGGTCCAGAATTCGCCGAAGGACCGCCCCTCGTCCTCGGTCGGCAGCGGATCCCAGGTGACGAACGGGCGGTACACGCCGTCGAGCAGCGTGCCCCACAGGTAGGCGCCGTACTCCTGGAAGCTCTCCAGATCGACGTCCACCTCGACATCGGCTCGGCGCACCCAGACCCGCTCGGCCCGGCGCACCAGCGGCGCACCAGCGAGCCAGGCCCGCGCGGTGACGACCGCCTCGTCGAACGGGCCGTGCTGCCAGTCGTCCGGATCGTCACCGACCCAGGCGGCCAGATCGTCGATGGTTTCGACCCCGTGCCCGCGCAGCACATCGGCGCGCGAGCCGGGCGCGACCAGGCTGACGTCCCGGTGTTCGGTCAGCCAGCCCTCGCAGCTGCGCCCAGCGACCTGCGCCTCATCAGCGGGCGCCCCGCGCGTCCACCACGGGCATTGGCGGCATTCGGGCACCTTGGAGGGAACGGTCGGCAATTCCCCGCGCACCACCGCGATGCGATCGGCGTAGCGCCGGTCGTAATCGTCGAGCAGCGCGCCGAGATCGTGCACCAGGATGCGGTCGAAGTGGTAGCCGATCACGCCGCCGACCAGTGCCGGGCTGGCCAGACCGTGCCGCTGCAGCATGCGGTACAGATGCACGAGGCGCTGTTGGTCGCGGGGCTGCTGGCGCAGTTTGCGACTGGGATCCGGTTGCGGATCCCAGTGATACGGATCCGAGGTGGTCGGGTGGAAGTCGGCCGGTTCGGGCTGACGCGGGTCGGTCACCTTGTGGTTGACCACGATCACCGGGATATAGCCGCCGCGATCGAGATCGCGCAGCAGGATCTCCGAACCGCCCCGGCGCCCGGTATCCGGTTCCTGCGGCAGCAATCCGCCCCAGATGTGTTGTACGCCTTCGGCACACGCGCGCATGGTGGCCGCGGCCCGCGCGCCCGCGCGCAGTGTCGGATCGATCACCACCCAGTTGTCCGGATCGGCGGCGATCAGCGCCTCGCGGACCCGCGTGCGGTGCGCCGTCGCGGCCTCGCGGCGCTGGCGGACCCCGGGATCCTCGCTCACCTCGGTCAGCAGTTCGGGGTGGGCCGCGTTCAAATGCAGTCGGTGACGGCAGCCGATCAATGCCCTGGCATCGACAAATGCGGTCGGCACCGCGGGTGTCGGCACCGCACTCACCTCGGCCTGCCGCTCGTCGGCTCCGCCTTCGTGATTGCGACCGTCGCGGTCACCGATGCCCGAATACACATACGCAGTATGGTCCAGACCCCTGACAACTCCGCGAGCCGCATGACATGACGGTGCGCAGACGGCTTCTCTGGTAGACAAGCATCGACCGACAAACGATTCGACGCCGACTCGATCACGCTCGGAGCCAGTCCTACGAGCGAGGAGTTCGCGGCCCGTCTCGGGTCCGAGTCGTCGAAGCGCATGCGACCGAGTCGCGAGTCTCGACGGCTCGGACCCGAAACATATGGGGGCCGCGAACACGCCGTGCCGTAGGCCCGGCAAAATGACACAGTGAACCAGCATGACGGAGGGCCTTCGATGGGTTTGTTCACGAAGCGCAAGCGGCGGCCGAGCCGCAGGGCAGAGGCGAAAGCCCTCAAGCACAAGGCCGCCATGGAGGCAAGACTCGGCGCCAGGAACGACCGCAAGGCCCGGCGCGCGGAGGCGCGCACCCAGAGCAAGGTCGCCAAGGCCCAGATCGCCACCCTGCAGGCGGAGGAGAAGGCCGCACTCAAGGTGGCGGCCAAGGCCGAACGGGATCCGTTCAGTGCGAGCCAGGTCCGCAAATACCTCGGTGTCGCCCGGGTGCTCGTGCCCGTACTCGCGCCGCTGGCCTACCGCGCCGCAACCTTCATCCGCGGCCAGATCGATACCCGGCGGGCGCATCAGCTCGGCATCGGCGTCGAACAGCTCGGTGATTTCAGCGGCCACGGCGGTCGCCTGCAGGCCAGGATCACCAATACCGAAGCCGCTCTTGACAAGATCGGCGCACAGTCCGGCGACAAGGCGAACAAGGGCGAGACCCAGAAGTTCGTCGCGGCCACCCAGGACCGGCTCGGCAATCTGACCGCCGCGATTCAAACCGCCGAGCAGATGCCCGCGCCGCGCCGCCGCGCCGTGCACGCGTCGATCTCGAACGAGCTGTCCGGTATCGAGGCCGACGTGCTGGCGCGCCTCGGCGTCAGCTGAGCCAGCGATGCGTCCCGGTCCGTCCACCGGCAGCCTGCGCGGCTGCCTGGTCGGCGGCACGGTCGGGGCGCTCGCCATCGCGGCACACGGTGTCGCGGGCGGCGGATTTCCGGATTCGGCCGAGGTGGCACTGCTGCTGGTTGTTTCGGCGCTGACGGGCTGGGCTGCGGCCCACGGTGCGAGGTCATTGCGGCGCGACAGCGGTGCAGCTGCGGCCCCTGGCGCGGTACTCGGTCCGTTCGTGGTCGGCCAGCTCGCCGGACATGGGGTGTTATCCGGACTGATCGACCACTCCCATACCCACGATCCGAGCTCGACCGATCTCGCTCGGTCCTATCTGCCCACCGGCTGGATGCTGGTGGCGCACCTGATCGCGACACTCGGCTGTGTCGCGCTGATCCTGTTGGCCGAGCGCCTCTATGCCTTGGCATCCAGTGTCATTCGCGCGGTGTCGACCGCCGGATCACCGCCCGAGATCACCGGCCCGATCCGCTGGCCGAATCCCGGTCTCGGGCACTACAGCTTTCCGTCGAAGGGCGCGATCGGTCCGCGCGCGCCACCGGTGTCGGCCTGACCCGCCACACCCAAACCCCTTCGGACAGAAAGCACTTCACCCATGCGCACACAGATCTCGCGCGCCTGCACGGTCGCAACCGCCGCCGGCCTGGTTCTCCTCGCGGGCGGTACCGCCTCCGCACACGTCACCGCCGACGCACCGGGCGCCACCCAGGGCCAGTATTCGGTGGTCACCTTCAAGGTCCCGACCGAATCGGAGACCGCGAACACCACCGCGCTGACCGTCACCCTGCCCAACCTCAAGAGCGCACGCACCGAACCCATCCCCGGCTGGTCTTCCAAGGTCAGCCGCAATGACAAGGCCGAGGCCACCTCGGTCACCTGGACCGCCGATCCCGGCGCCCCCGGCGTCGGCCCCGGTCAGTTCCAGCGCTTCGTACTCTCGGTCGGCCCGCTGCCGTCCCAGGACACGCTCAGCTTCCCGGCCACCCAGACCTACAGCGACGGCAAGGTCGTGAAATGGGATCAGCCGATGGGCGCCGACGGCTCCGAACCCGAGCACCCGGCGCCGACGCTCACCCTCGCCGCAGCCAAGGGCGGCGAGGGCCACGATGGCCACCACGTCGACAGCGAAGCCGCCACCGAGAAGTCGAACGACTCCGACAACACCGCGCGCTGGCTGGGCGGCATCGGCCTCGCCCTCGGCCTGCTCGGTGTCGCGCTCGGTCTCGGCAATGTGATTCGCGGACGCCGGGCATGAGCGGCATCGCGACCAAGGCCAGGCGCCGTCTGATCGCCGGATTCGTCGCCGGTCTGCTCCTCGTGGGCGCTGGCGCGCTCGCCGCCGGAACGGCCGCGGCGCATTCGTCCCCGGTCAGCAGCGTGCCCGCCGATGGGGCGAGTGTCGAAACCGGTCCGGAGCGGGTGAGCATCACGTTCAACGAACCGCTGCAGACGAGCTTTCCGGCACTGACCGTGGTCGGCCCGGACGGCAACCTGTGGTCCAAGGGCGACCCGACGGTGGATGGCCCCACCGTCAGCGTCGCGGTCGGCGAACTCGGCCCGACCGGCGTCTACAAGATCGGCTACCGGGTCACCTCGGCCGACGGACATCCGGTCAAGGGCGAGCTGACCTTCACCCTCACCAAGGCGGGCAATGGCACGCCGGGCCCGAAGGCCAATAGCCAGAACGGTTCCGGCGATAAGGGCGACTCCGACGGAATTCCGTTGTGGGTCTTCATTGTCGGCGCTGTCATCCTGTTCGGCGGTGGTCTCGCGTTCGCCCTGTTCGGCGGTAGGGGCCGGAAACCGCAGCGGTGAGAAGAGCAGACGGGTGAACAAGGCACAGGGCACGACCGGCGGGCACGCGCAAGCGTTGCTGCTGGTCGTCCCGGCCGGGATACTCGGGGTGGCACTCGCCCTGATCCTGGCCACCCCGGCTCCCGCCCAAAGCGCGGGCATCGTCCGGGTGCTCGCGGATTGTGCCGGTGCGACCGTGCTCGGGCTGGCCGCGCTACCCAGGCTGCACGATCGGCTGCGGCCGCCGTGGCGAATGCTCGCGATACTGGCCGGGATCTGGTGTGTCACCGAATTCGCGGTGCTGGTCTTCGAGGCGGCCGCGGTCGTCGGCGTGCCGGTCGGCAAGCTCACTGCCGCCCAGTTCGGCAACTTCCTGGTCGAGATCAGCGGCGGTCAGGTCGGCATCGCGGTGCTGATCGGCAGCGGTGCGGTCGCCTGCTACGCGGCGCTGGCGTTCCGACGACCCGAGACCGCATCGGCCGATCTGGTGCTGGTGTTCGCCGCGGTGGCGCTGGCGCTGCGGCCGATCACCGGGCATATGTCGCAGCAACCCTTCGGTTCGGTGCTCGCCGCGGTGCATGCGCTGGCCGCGGCGGCCTGGTTCGGGCTGCTGGTCGCGCTCGCGCTGGTGGTGCGCACCCGCGGTGAGTGGGCGGTGACGCTGCCCCGGTATTCGGCGGTGGCATTGCCGCTGGTCGGCATCGTCGCGGTGACCGGCATTGTGAACGGACTCGTGCGCGTCGGCGGGATCACCCCGTTCGTGACGACCGGCTATGGCCGCATTCTGCTCGCGAAAACCCTTGTGCTGGTCGGTTTGCTGGTGCTGGGCTGGTGGTGGCGGCGCACCTGGGTGCCGCTCGCGACCAACCATCGGATGCTGGCCGAATCCTCGCTGCGGCGGGCGGTCATCGAGGTTGCGGTGATGTCGGTGGCATTCGGTCTGGCGGCGACGCTGGCGGTCACCGCCTAACGCTTGCAAATGCAAGCACGTGCTGCCGCACAGATAGCAACCCGTTACAGTTGGGCCATGACCGAAGTGAAGATCGTCGAGGACTGTGTGGCGTCGGCCGAAACCGCATTCGCGTATGTCAACGACTACCGGAATCTGTCGCGTTTCATCACCGAGGTCCACGACTTCACCCCGCGCACCGAGCAGGTGGAGGGCGTCGGCGCGACCTTCGACGGCATCATCAAACTCGGTCCCGCCTCGCTGCATTCGCGGCTCGAGGTGGTGCGCTGGGAGGAGAATTTCGCGATCGCGGTGAAGTCGATCAAGGGCTTCGAGATCGAGTCGACCTTCCTGTTCCACGACAAGGGCCCCGATCTGTGCACCGTCGACGCGATCGTCGACTATCGGGTGCCCGGCGGTATCGCCGGAAAGGTGCTCGGCAAGACCATCGAGCCGTTCGTGAAGATCGCGGTCAAGCACTCCACGCACAACCTGACCACCCAGATCGCCGAATTCCACACCAGCAGCCAGGGCTGACCGACCGCCGCAAGCATTTGCCGGGGGTCGAGACGGCGGGTGGGCGAACTTGTCCGGGTGAACCCGGGCGGAGGATGCTTAGCACCATGGCGGAACGCACGACACCGACGCTGCCACAGCGCATCGGCTATATCTGCGGGCGCACGCTGCCGGAGTCGATGTCGGCATGGGTGCTCGAGGATCTGACCGGACCAGGCGCGGCGCGACGCTATCTCATGCGGTTCCTCATTCCGATGATCCCGGTACTGAGCCTGTTCCTGCTGGTACCGGGGCCGCTGTGGATGGGCTTCGCGATGATGGCGCTGCTGTACCTGCCGCTGATCTATTTCACCGCGGCATTGATGTACGTCTATCGCAGGTCGCGTCTGGTCAAGCATGGCCTCGATCCGGCGCTGGCCGATTTCGCTTCCCGCAAGCGCGCGGAATCCGAGCGTCTGGCCTACGAACGCCGTCATGGTCGCGCCTGATTTCACCTTTGCCGGATATTCGCCGAACCGTGGTCACTTTCGCTGACCTGCCATCAATCTGTAGCGGTGGCGCTTATCACAGGCATAGCCTTGGCATATGAACCGCCCCACATCCGGGCATATGAAACGCCCCACACTAGGCCAGCGGATCGCCTACGATCTCGGCCGCGAGCTCCCCGAGGAGCTGCACGAGTGGGTTATCCACGACCTCGTCGGGCACGGGGCCATGGAACGCTATCTCGTTCGCTTCCTCGTACCGTTCATCCCGTTCTTCGCGCTGTGGATGCTGTTCCCCGGCCCGATGGGGTTGAAGATCGGCATGATCGTCATGATGATCGTGCCGCTCATCGTGTTCACGGTGTCGCTCAGTTACGTCTGGCGTCGGTTCCGGCTGAGCCAGCACGGCATCGACCAAGAGTGGATCAACCACAACAAGATGCGCGAAACCGAGCGGATCAAGTACCAGATGCACTACGGGCACCGCTAGCGACTGCTTGCGGGACGCTCGAAAGGGTCAGCCAGCAGCCGCCCGGGCAGACCGAATGGTCCGTTCGGAGTCGACTGCGGCCCGAACTCTAAGCTGACACCCGTGACCGAATCGCAGAACATCGTTTCCACCGCGGATCTCGCCGACGAGATCGGTCCGGAAATCCGCAGCTGCGACACGCAGTTCATCCAGTTCGGCGGGCGCGCGGCGTTCTCCGGGCGCATCACCACCATCAGCTGCTTCCAGGACAACCTGCTGGTCAAGCAAACGTTGAGTGAACCAGGCAATGGCGGCGTGCTCGTGGTGGACGGCGGCGCGAGCGTGCACACCGCGCTGGTCGGCGACATCATCGCCGGACGCGGGGTCGCCAACGGCTGGTCCGGTGTCATCGTCAACGGCGCGGTGCGCGATTCGGCGATTCTGCGCACGCTCGATATCGGCATCAAGGCACTGGGCACCAACCCGCGCAAGAGCACCCAGGTCGGCTCCGGCGACCGCGATATCCCGATCGAATTCGGCAGCGTCACTTTCATACCCGGAGATATGCTCTATAGCGACCACGACGGCATCGTGGTCCGCGCCGAGGGCTGACCTAGATCGCCGCGACCCTGGCCTTGTGACCGGCGATGGCCACAATGTCGCCGACATGCAGCTGCCGTCCGCGACGTAGTTCCACCTCCTCGTTCACCCGGACCAGCCCCGCGGCTATCACGGTCTTGGCCTCCGATCCGGAATCGATCAGATTGGCCAGCTTGAGGAACTGGCCGAGTCGAATGACGTCGTCATCGATCGGCACATCGACTGCTTCGGACATGGAATACATCCTTACTCCGTGCGGGTGTCCGGCGAAACGCCAACCCCCGCCCCGACGAAGGACACGCATGAATGAAACGCCGATAACCGACATGCCCAGGTCTTCGAGCACCACTACTGCGGCACCGTACACACTGGTCCTGTGACAACCACGCACGCCGGGCAGCGCATCGACACCGAACCCCCCTCGGGCAGACCGGCACCACCGGTTCCGCATCGCGGACATGGACGGCTGCGCGAGGTCCCGCATATCGCGGGTCTGATGCTCGGTGTGTTCGCCGTGCTCTGCTTCCTGTGGAGCCTCTCGCCCGGACTGCGCTACCTGACGCATGTGCCGCGTCGCTATATCGACCTGTACTACTTCGACGCACCGGACACCAGCCTCGTGTGGGCGCTGGTGGTCGGCCTGCTCGCGGGGGCGACGGCCAGCCGCAAGCGGATCGCCTGGTGGTTGCTGCTCGGCTATATCGCTCTCTACGCCCTGGCGAACGTGTTGGAGTTCGCCGACGAGCGCAATACGAACTCGCTGGTGGCCGCGGTGGTGCAGATCGCCGCGATCGGCGTGCTGCTCGCGTCCTGGCGCGAGTTCTATACCAAGGTGCGTCGCGGTGCGGGCTGGAAGGCGCTCGGCGTGCTGGCCGGTGGCCTCGCGGTCGGCTGTCTGCTCGGCTGGGGTCTGGTCGAGCTGTTCCCCGGCTCGCTGCCGCAGGGCGTGCAGCGGCCGCTGTGGTCGGTCTATCGGGTGACCGCCGCGGTGCTGGTGGACAACGAACACTTCGACGGGCACCCGCGTCCGTTCGTCAACTTCCTGCTCGGCCTCTTCGGCGCCATCGCCCTGTTGGCCGCGGTGGTCATCCTGCTGCGCTCGCAACGGGCGGGCAATGCGATGACCGGCACCGACGAATCGGCGATCCGCGGGCTGCTGGAGCGCTCCGATGTCGAGGATTCGCTGGGCTACTTCGCGACTCGGCGCGATAAGGCGGTGGTGTTCGCACCCAGCGGTAAGGCGGCGCTCACCTACCGTGTCGAACTCGGAGTCTGCCTTGCCAGCGGTGATCCGATCGGCATCCGCGAGGCTTGGCCGCAGGCGATCGACGCCTGGCTGCAGCTGGCCGACCAGTTCGGCTGGGCGCCCGCGGTAATGGGCGCGAGCGAACTCGGTGCGACGGCGTACCGGCGCGCCGGACTCTCGGCGCTGCGCCTCGGTGATGAGGCCATTCTCGACACCAGAACCTTCTCGCTGGCCGGTCCGGAGATGAAGCAGGTCCGTCAGGCCGGGAACCGATTGCGCAAGCACGGGATCACCGTTCGGATCCGCCGCCATCGCGATATCCCGGCCGAGGAATTCCGGCAGGTGATCGCGCGCGCGGACGCGTGGCGCGATACCGAAACCGAGCGCGGCTTCTCCATGGCGTTGGGGCGGCTGGGCGATCCACTCGACGGCGACTGCCTATTGGCGGAGGCGGTCAACCCTCAGGGGCGCGTCCTCGGCATGTTGTCGCTGGTCCCGTGGGGTCGCACGGGTGCCTCGCTCGAGCTGATGCGCCGCGATCCGCACGGCCCCAATGGCGTGATGGAGCTGATGATCTCCCAGCTCGCGCTGACCTCCGAGCAGCATGGCATCACCAAGGTTTCGCTGAACTTCGCCGTGTTCCGCTCGGTCTTCGAGGAGGGCGGGCGCATCGGCGCGGGTCCGGTGCTGCGCCTGTGGCGCGGTGTGCTGCTGTTCTTTTCGCGCTGGTGGCAGCTGGAGGCGCTGTATCGGTCGAATGTGAAGTATCAGCCGCACTGGGTGCCCCGGTTCTTCCTGTTCGAGGAGCGCAGGCAACTACCCCGGGTCGCCATGGCCAGTGCGCTCGCCGAGGGTTTCCTGCCGCGTTTCGGCAAGGAACCCGAAACCATCACCCATACCGGTCTGCACAGCGCGGTGCCCGTGAGCATTGCCGGACTACACGCCGATGGCAGTCCGCCGGATCTGCCGGATACCGTTGGTGTGGAACAGCTGCCACGCCGCCCGGAGCAGGTGCGGGTGCGCATGGACAAGCTGGACCGGCTCGCGGCCGCGGGTGTCGACGCCTATCCGGTCGCCTATCCCCCGACGCATGCCGTTGCGGCGGCACGCCGTTCACCGCGCGGCACCACGGTCCGGGTCTGCGGTCGGCTCCTGCGCATCCGCGACTACGGCGGCGTGATCTTCGCGGTACTGCGGGACTGGACCGACGATATCCAGCTGGTCATCGATCGCGATCGGGTCGGTGCCGAGCGCAGCGCCGAATTCGGCGAATTCTTCGATCTCGGTGACCTCATCGAGGTCAGCGGCCAGATCGGCCACAGTCGCCGCGGCGAACTCTCGCTGCTCGCCGCGGACTGGCGGATGATCGGCAAATGCCTGCACCCATTGCCGGACAAGTGGAAGGGCCTGTCCGATCCCGAGGCCAGGGTGCGCCAGCGCTACGTCGATATGGCGATCAATCCCGAGGTTCGCGAAGTGCTGACCAAACGCACCGCCGTGGTGCGCTCGCTGCGAGATTCGTTGAATACCTGGGGATATCTCGAGGTGGAGACCCCGATCCTGCAGAAGGTGCACGGCGGCGCCAACGCGACCCCGTTCCAGACCCATATCAACGCCTACGATCTGGATCTGTATCTGCGCATCGCACCCGAGCTGTACCTCAAGCGACTGTGTGTCGGCGGCATGGAGAAGGTCTTCGAGATCGGCCGCAACTTCCGCAACGAGGGTGTGGACTTCAGCCACAATCCGGAGTTCACCAGCCTCGAAGCCTATGAGGCGCATGCCGATTACGAGCGCATGATGCACCTGGCCCGCCAGCTCATTCAGAACGCCGCGCTGGCGGCCAATGGTGCGATGGTGGCACTGCGCCCCAATTCGGACGGATCCTTCGAACAGGTGGACATCTCCGGCGAGTGGCCGGTGAAGACCGTACACGGCGCGGTATCCGAGGTGCTCGGCACCGATATCACGGCGCAGACCACGCTCGAGGAGTTGCGCGAACTCTGCGATAAGGCACATGTGTCCTATCAGCACGGCTGGGACGCCGGACAGGTCGTGCTGGAAATGTACGAGCATCTGGTCGAATCCCAAACGCAGGAGCCGACTTTCTACATCGACTTCCCCACCTCGGTTTCCCCGCTGACCCGGGCGCACCGCAGCATCGCGGGGGTGACCGAGCGCTGGGATCTGGTTGCCTGGGGCGTCGAATTGGGTACGGCCTACAGCGAACTCACCGATCCGATCGAACAGCGGCGTAGGCTCACCGAACAATCGATGCTGGCGGCCAATGGCGATCCGGAGGCGATGGAGCTCGACGAGGACTTCCTGCAGGCGCTCGAACATGCGATGCCACCGACCGGCGGACTGGGCATGGGCGTGGACCGCATCGTCATGCTGATCACCGGCCGCAGCATTCGCGAGACGCTGCCGTTCCCATTGGTTAAGCCGCGCTGAGGATTTCATCGGTGCGGATCGCCAGCGCCGAGGATCTCATTATGAAAGATTGCAGCATGGAAAAGTTTCCTTTGCCGTAATCGCCAGCTAACCTTGGTGATTCGGCCCCGGGAGGAGGCCGATACCTTCAACCATGGGGATGGATATGTACGTTGACCTGCTGACCAATACCGCTCTACTGGACCCGCAGGTGTGGGCGAGCGCGGACACCTGGACCAACTCGGACACCATGGCTTCGGCGGTCGAGTTCGCCGCCAAGAAAAAGAAGAAGAGCAGTAGCGCGCTGATCATCGGCGGCATCTGCTGCCTGGTCGTCATCGGCCTGATCGTCGGCGGCATCTACCTGCTGACCCAGCGCAAGAAGCAGCAGTAGGCGAAACCATACGAAACGGCCCGGCTCGCATTCGCGAGCTGGGCCGTTTCGGTATCTGCGGCCGACGCTAGATGGCGGTGCGTTCGGACGCGACTTCGGCCTCGAGCAGCAGTTCGTCGTCGAGGTCATCCTGCGGCCCGTGCGACTGCGCCGGTACCGACTTCAGCACGACCACCGCCGCCACCAACGCGGCCACCACCAGTGCCGCGCCGATCCAGAACGCCAAGTGGAATCCGCTGGTGAGCGCCTCATTCGGCACCACACCGTCCGTCAGCAGATGCTCGGTCCTGCTCGCCGACAGCGTGGCGAGCACCGCCAGGCCGAGCGCACCACCGACCTGCATGGTGGTATTGGCCAGACCCGAGGCCAGACCGGCCTCCTGCGGCTCGACACCCGACATCGCCAGGTTCATCAGCGACGGGAACGCCAGACCGGCCCCGGTGCCGAACAGCACCATCGGTCCGAAGATGTTGAGCCAGTAGTTGCCGTCCACCGGCGCCTGGGTCAGCCAGAGCAGCGCGATGAGGATCAGCGTCAGACCCGGAATCAGCACCTTGCGGGCACCGAAGCGCATGACCAGATGTTCGGAGTAGCGCACCGAGAGCAGACCCATGATCGCCGCGACCGGGAAGAAGGCCGTGCCGAGCTGGATCGGCGAGTAGCCGAGGACCTGCTTCAAGTACAGCGAGCCCATGAAGAACATGCCGAACATGCCCGCAACGGTCAGCACCTGGATCGCGTTGGCGCCGGACAGATTCCGCGAGCGGAAGATCTTCAGCGGCATCAGCGGGGTGGTCGCCGTCGCCTCCCTGGCGATGAATCCGGCCAGCAGTACCAGCGCGGCCGCACCGAGTCCCAGCGTGACCGGATCGGTCCAGCCGAATTCGGCCGCTGGCTTGACGATCGTGTAGACGCCGAGCATCAGCGCCGCCGTGATCAGCACCGCGCCGGGCACATCCGCGCCGTTCTTCAGTCCGGCGCCCTTGTCCTTGTCCAGGATCTTCAGCGCACCGAGGCCGACCGCAATGCCGATCGGCACATTGACCAGGAAGATCAGCCGCCAGTCCAGCGCGGTCAGAAAACCGCCGAGCAGCAGACCGATGGCACCACCGGCCGAGGCGACGAATGCGTAGCGGCCGATCGCCTTGGCCTGCTCCCGCGGATCCGGGAACATCGCGAAGATCATGCCGAGGATGACCGCCGAGGTCATGGCGCCGCCGATGCCCTGCAGGAATCGGGCCGCGATGAGGGTCACCTCGTTCACGGCCGCACCGCACAGCGCCGAGGCCAGGGTGAACACCACCAGGCCGGACAGGAACATGGTGCGGCGGCCGATGAGGTCACCGAGACGACCGGCCAGCATGAGCAGGCCGCCGAAGGAGATCAGATATCCGTTCACCACCCAGGCCAGACCCGAGGCGGTGAAGCCGAGATCGGTCTGGATATCCGCGAGCGCGACATTCACGATCGTCGCGTCGAGCACGATCATCAACATGCCGCCACACAGCACGTAGAGGGCGAGCCAGCGCTTGCTGTCCGGACCGGAGTCGGCGTCCCCCGCCTGTCTATGTCGTTCTTTTGCTTCCGTCACCACATACGCCTTCCAGCCGAAGATCGTTACCGTGGCACGCTATCAGCGGCTAGTCCTAAAAGACAACTAATCAATTCAGTTGAAGTACCAGCTGATATGATGTAGTTCATGACTGTTGCCCCGGAGCATCGCGCGAAGCGCAGCTACCACGACGCCTGCGGTGCCGCCCGCGCACTCGACCTGGTCGGCGAGCGATGGACGCTACTGGTGGTGCGCGAACTACTCCTGGGCCCCAAGCGCTTCACCGATCTGCGCGCCGGACTGCCCGGCATCAGCCCAAATGTGCTCTCGCAGCGGCTCGAAGAACTCGTCCAGATCGGCGTCGTGCACAAGCGCAAGCTGCCACCACCGGTCAGCGCCGCCGTCTACGACCTCACCGATTGGGGTCGCGAACTCGATGAGGTGATCGTCGCGCTCAATCGCTGGGGCGCCCGCACCCCCAACATCTACAACTGCTCCGATATGTCGACCGATTCACTGGTGGTCACCCTGCGCACCTTCTTCCAACCCGAGCAGGCCGCGGGTGTACACGCCGACTACAACCTGTACTTCACCGGATCCGATTCCGGCACTGATGAATTCCACGCGGCGGTCTCCGACGGTGCTTTCACCATCAGCCGCGGCGCCACCGGCACCGGCACCACCGCCATCCACACCACCGTCCCGGCCTTCATCGCCATCACCTTCCACGGCCGCCCACTCGCCGATACTTTGACGACCGGCGAAACCAAGATCAGCGGGGCACCGGACGCCTTGGCCCAATTCGTGAGCTTCTTCGAACTCCCCCCGGAGTGCAAGGGGACCCCGACGGCCTGACCGCTGGGAACCGATCGAGAAAGGTGGTTAAGGTCGATCGATGTCGGTGAGATCGACATCGATGTCGAACGGCACGCTCAGCCGCAGTCGCTCGTGATGAATTCCGGTGAGCGTGTATGCCTTTGTGGCGGGGTCGAGTTCATAGACGTAGACGACCGGTCGCCCGTCGACGTTCTCGACGCGCCAGAAGTGCGTGATGCCAGCCCGTGCATACAGTTGGGGTTGCGTTCTCGATCGCGAGTACGCGAGTCGGCGGACACAACTTCCACTGCCAGAACGACATCATCGGCCTGATAGGTCGTCAGTTCAAGGCCACCATCGCGATCGGCATGAACGGCAACGATGTCCGGCTCCGGACGCTGATCACGTCCCAGAGTGACTGTCATTCCCCGCCGAACCCGCAAATGTGTGGGCGCTAGCTGACGCAGGGCGTTTTCCAGCAATGTGATGACCAGCATGTGAATCTCAGCCTGCGGGCTCCGGAAGACAAGGCTCCCGTCGATCAACTCGCTATGCGGCGGCAGGTCGATCAGACGGTCCAGATCCTCGGCGACAAAACCACCCTGCGGCGGGCGCAGCCACTGTGGAAACGGTTCGACGGTCACGGCTGTGAGTTTGTCACCAGTGCCGCCACAATGCGGCACTTCAGCCCTGGCAGGGTCGGCCGGCGGGCGCCTCGGTGAGCCACAGTGTGTTCGGCGCTGATTCCCCCGAGATGCGGGTGCGGGGCTTCAATACGGCAGAGTGGGCGGGGTGCAGTTGATTCTGGTTCGTCATGCTCAGCCGGTGCGGTTGTCGAATACGGTCGGGCCCGCTGATCCCGGGTTGGCGCCAGTGGGCGTCGAGCAGGCAGAGCGGGTGCCCGCGGCGCTGGGTCAGCACCGGATCAGTCGGATCGTGAGCAGTCCGCAGCGGCGGGCGCGCGAGACGGCGGAGCCGACGGCGGCCAAGCTCGGGCTCGCGGTAGACGTGCTCGACGACTTGGCGGAATACGATCGGGACCTGCCCGCCTACATTCCGATCGAGGACGCCAAGGTCGAATTCCAGGCAGTCTACGAACGGATCAAATCCGGGCATCTGCCCGAGCAGATCGACGGACCGGCGTTCATCACCCGGGTGCGCGACGCGGTCACCTCGATCGCCGCGCATACCGATCCCGCCGATACGGTGGCCGTCTTTGCACACGGCGGGGTGATCAATGTGATCCTGCAGGATGTGCTCGGCCTGGCACGGCCGCTGACCTTCCCGATCGACTACTGCTCGATCACCCGAATCCTGTTCTCCCGCAGTGGCCGCCGCACCGCGGCCACCATCAATGAAAACGGTCACGTCTGGGATCTGTTGCCGCGCAACCTCTCACAGCAATCCTGACGGTTGTTCACAGACTCGGGTGTTCACAGCCGACTGCCAGGCACGTCGCATCCGAATCCCAGTCATGCGGCCTTGTATGGGACCGGTGAGCCGACGTAGCGACCACTGCCGGGTCGCTCGGAACAACCAGCGACTCACAGTCCGAGGAAAGGAATCCGTTTTGCTTCCCAAGACATCGACCTCCTTCAGGCGTGGCTTCGCTCGCGTTGCGATCGCAGGCGCCCTGGCCGCGATTCCACTCAGTGCGCTCGGGGTCACCGCATCCGCGGCCACGGCCGATTCGTCCGTGCCAGCGGTTCAGGACGTATCGGACCAGATTCCGTTGCAGGGCACCGATATCGACGGTCCGCATCGAGGTGACTGGGACGGACCAGGCGATTGGGACGGCCGCGCTCACCACCACCATCACCGTGGCCCCGACGATCAGCACGATGGCCCGTGGCAGCCCTGGCAGTCGCCCGCCCTGCCACCGACCGGCTCGGCTGGCTGACCAGCCGCAGGTCGTCCGACAAAGGCGCAGGCCACCCCCTCCATTCGGAAGGGGTGGCCCACGTTTTTGTCCGGGAACTACCGCCTAAATCAGGCCATGCCCGCAATCCAGTTGTGCATCCAGGAGATCGCGGTCTGCCCGCCGCCCACCGGGTAGCTGCCGTAGAGCGTATGCGCCTGCGACTTGTAGAACCGCTCCAGATCCTTGGCCCGCTGCTGGTTCGCGGACTCGGTCAGCTGCCCTTGCAGCGCCGGGATGCCACCGCTCGACATCAGGTCGTTCATAATGGCGCCCGCCTCGAGCTGGTAGCGCCAGATGTTCGACGGGTTCGCCTCCGAGGACTGCGCGAGAAATCCGGCGAACCGGGTCACGAAATCGTCGGTGGCGGTGGCGCAGTAGAGATCGTCGACCGCGCAGATGGTGCGGGTGCGATCGCTGAGCCAGCCGAAGCCGCCGACCCGAGGGCCACCGGCGCCCGCGCCCTGCGCAATCGGACCGACCTGAATGTCGGTGGGCGAACGGCGCGGATCGGAGATCAGGCCGACGCCCGCGATCCGGTCCGCCGGAATGGGACTCAGGCCGGTGCCGATCTCTGCCGCGAGATCACCTGCGGCATCGGCACCCTGGCTGTAGCCGACCAGCGCGATCTTGGTACCGCCGCAGCGCTGCGCCATCCCGGTCGCCAGATCGCGGGCCCGGTCGGTCGCTTCCTTCTTCGACGCACCGTAAACATCGCCCTCCCAGGGGAATGCGGTCGCGGCGTAGGTCACGTAGTCGACATCCACCGACCCGGGCATACCGTTGGTGACGCCAGCCAACATGCCGGGCTGCGGCGTCTTATCCTTTCCGGTCTCCCAGGTGCCGGGAACCGCCACCACATAGAGGCTCGGGCAGCCCGGGTCGGCTGTTACCGAACCGCTACCAAGGACCAGGCCGGATGCAACGGCCGCGCACGCACCGAGTGCCGCGGCAACTTTCTTCAACTGCATATTGCTCCAGTTCAAAAGCATTGCCCCGCATGGAGCAAGCCCCGACAATTGTTCGCCAACGTGCTGACCTCGGCAGATGTCGGTCCAGTGCACGTCGGGTGAACGCGATTCACCGACTGATATGACGTGCACGGTGCGACCACATCCCAAGATCACGCACCACGCCGAAGATCACAATAAGGCAACATCGCACCCCACGCCATTCGAACCCGCCGCCGTGTCCGATTCCCGTCACCGGCAACAAGACTCGGCGCATGCGAAAGGGCGCCTGTGGACTCGCTTGGACCAGCGGCCCGCAAACCGCCAGTAAGATTATTACTATAGC
>NZ_JBEXLC010000076.1:0-41297 GCF_040609795.1 Nocardia sp. NPDC004604 | reverse complement strand
GCAAGGTCTGATCGGGCACGGTGGCGTTGTCGTCGGCCGGGGTGCGGCCGGTCACGCCGAAGGCGCGAGTCTCGACGGCTCGGACGCGAGGCCCACCCGTCGCCCGACCACCACCCCTCATCGAATCGCTCCGCGATGCTGATATTCGGGGGGCCGCGAACACGCAGCGCCGGAGGTGCTGCAAATCAGACACAGCTCGGGCACTACTGTGGTTGTGGCATCGGAATGAATCCGCTTGAAAGCTGAGGAGCGATAACGTGACTGTCCGGGTAGGCATCAACGGCTTCGGTCGTATCGGACGTAACTTCTTCCGGGCGGTGGAGGCGCAGAAGGCGCTCGGCACCACCGACATCGAGATCGTCGCGGTCAACGACCTCACCGACAACGCGACGCTGGCCACTCTGCTCAAGTACGACTCGATCCTGGGCCGCTTGCCGCAGGAGGTATCCCTGGACGGCGACGACACCATCGTGGTCGGCGACCAGCGGATCAAGGCGCTGGCCATCAAGGAAGGCCCGTCCGCCCTGCCGTGGGGTGACCTCGGCGTCGACGTGGTCGTCGAATCCACCGGCATCTTCACTGACGCGACCAAGGCGAAGGGCCACATCGCCGCGGGCGCCAAGAAGGTCATCATCTCCGCGCCCGCCAAGGGTGAGGACCTGACCGTCGTCATGGGTGTCAACGACGACAAGTACGACGGCAGCCAGAACATCATCTCCAACGCGTCCTGCACCACCAACTGCCTCGGCCCGCTGGCGAAGGTGCTCAACGACAGCTTCGGCATCGAGCGTGGTCTGATGACCACCATCCACGCATACACCCAGGACCAGAACCTGCAGGACGGTCCGCACAGCGACCTGCGCCGCGCCCGCGCCGCCGCGCTGAACATCGTGCCCACCGGCACCGGCGCCGCGAAGGCCATCGGCCTGGTGCTCCCGGAGCTCAACGGCAAGCTCGATGGCTACGCGCTGCGCGTGCCGGTCCCGACGGGCTCGGTCACCGACCTCACCGTGACCCTGAGCAAGTCGGCCTCGATCGACGACATCAACGCTGCCTACAAGGCCGCCGCCGAAGGTGGGTTGAAGGGCATCCTGAAGTACAACGTGGATCCGATCGTCTCCAGCGACATCGTCACCGACCCGCACTCGTGCATCTACGACGCGCCGCTGATCAAGACCATCGATGACCAGGTGAAGGTCGTCGGCTGGTACGACAACGAGTGGGGCTACTCCAACCGCCTCGCCGACCTCATCGGCCTCGTCGGCAAGTCGCTCTGACGCGCATGGCAGTCAAGACACTCCAGGATCTGCTGAACGAGGGTGTCGAGGGTCGGGGCGTGCTGGTGCGCTCCGACCTGAACGTTCCCCTCGACGACAACGGCCAGATCACCGACCCGGGTCGCATCATCGCCTCGGTGCCCACGCTGCGGGCGCTGGTCGAGGCCGGTGCCAAGGTGGTCGTCACGGCGCATCTGGGCCGCCCGAAGGGTGAGCCGGATCCGAAGTTCTCCCTCGCCCCGGTCGCGGCGAAGCTGGCCGAGCTGCTGGACCGCAATGTCCAGCTGGCCGGTGACGTCGTCGGCTACGACGCGCTCTCGCGCTCGGAGGGCCTCACCGACGGCGACGTGCTGCTGCTCGAGAATGTGCGTTTCGACGCGCGCGAGACCAGCACCGACGATGCGGAGCGGGCAAAGCTGGCCGCGGCGCTGGTCGAGCTGGTCGGTGATGACGGTGCGTTCGTCTCCGACGGCTTCGGTGTTGTGCACCGCAAGCAGGCCTCGGTGTACGACGTGGCCAAGCTGCTGCCGCATTATGGGGGCACGCTGGTCGCGGCCGAGGTCGACGTGCTGGCGAAGCTGACCGAGAACCCGCAGCGCCCGTACGCGGTCGTACTCGGTGGTTCCAAGGTCTCCGACAAGCTGGCCGTCATCGAGGCACTGGCCCCCAAGGTCGACACCCTGGTGATCGGCGGCGGCATGTGCTTCACCTTCCTTGCCGCACAGGGCCTCTCGGTGGGCAGCTCGCTGCTCCAGGAGGAGATGATCGACACCTGCAAGGGGCTGCTGGAGCGCTACGCGGACGTCATCCACCTGCCGCGCGATATCGTCGTCGCCAATAAGTTTGCGGCCGATGCGGACTCGAAGGTGGTGCCCGTCAACGAGATTCCGGACGGCTGGCTGGGGCTGGACATCGGTCCCGAGTCGGTGGCCCGGTTCGCAGCACTGCTCACCGAGGCCAAGACGGTGTTCTGGAACGGCCCGATGGGTGTATTCGAGTTCGAGAACTTCGCCGCGGGCACCCGTGGCGTCGCCGAGGCGATCGTGACCGCGACCGGTAAGGGTGCGTTCACCGTTGTCGGCGGCGGCGATTCGGCCGCGGCCGTGCGCGCGCTCGGGCTGCCCGAGGACGGCTTCTCGCACATCTCGACCGGTGGCGGTGCCTCCCTGGAATACCTCGAGGGCAAGGAACTGCCCGGTATCGCGGTATTGGAGGACTGAACCATGGCACGCAAACCGCTCATCGCGGGCAACTGGAAGATGAACCTCAATCACCTCGAGGCCATCGCCCTGGTGCAGAAGATCGCATTCGCGCTGCCGGAGAAGTACTTCGCGAAGGTCGATGTCGCGGTCATCCCGCCGTTCACCGATATCCGCAGCGTGCAGACCCTCGTCGAGGGTGACAAGCTGCTGGTCACCTACGGTGCGCAGGATGTGTCGACCCATGACGAGGGCGCCTACACCGGTGAGATCAGCGGTGCCATGCTGGCCAAACTGGGTTGCACCTTCGCGGTCGTCGGCCATTCGGAGCGGCGCCAGTACCACTCCGAGGACGACGCCACCGTGCTGGCCAAGGCCAAGCAGGCGCTGAAGTACGGGATCACCCCGATCGTGTGCATCGGCGAGGGGCTCAATGTCCGCGAGGCGAAGACGCACGTGGAATACAACCTCGAGCAGTTGCGCGGTTCGCTCAAAGGTCTTACGGCCGAAGAGATTTCGAAGATCGTCATCGCTTACGAGCCGGTCTGGGCCATCGGCACCGGTAAGGTCGCCACCCCGGCCGATGCGCAGGAGGTCTGCGGCGCGATTCGCGCGGAGCTCGCCCAATTGGCCTCGCCGGAGGTCGCGGCGGGTGTGCGGGTGCTCTACGGCGGTTCGGTGAATGCCAAGAACGTCGGCGAGTTGGTCGCGCAGACCGACATCGATGGTGCGCTGGTCGGCGGTGCGTCGCTCAAGGGCGAGGAATTCGCGACGCTGTCCGCTATTGCCGCGGGTGGTCCGCTGCCCTGACGGGCGAATACTCGAATCAGCCCGGCATCACGCCCGATCGCGTGGTGCCGGGCTGATTTGCATTCGGTCGTCGGTCGGGACTTCCTGCTCGGGGCGAGCCGTGCCAGCGCCGGATACCGACGACCGCTACCAAGGTGGACGGCGTGACGCCGATGATGATGACCTATAAGCGCGCCAAGGCCAGCGGCGGTGCTGCCGTTATCGTGATGGTGGGGGAGTTCACCGATCCGGGTGTGCTGGGTCCGCAGTTCGTCGGGAACGACGATTCCGATGCGGTCTGTGATCGAGCTGTAGTCGGCCGATCGGGCGACCATGGCGATCTACTTCGCGCCGCCACGGGAGACCGAGCGGATCGGGTGATCCTGATGCGGAAGTAGACGACGTCATTGCTTGCCGGGCACCGGCATTCGGGATCAGGCGGTGTGGTTGCGCACCGTGAAACCGGTGGCGGTGAGTGCCAGTTCGAACGGTTCGTCGCGCGGGTCCATCGTTACTTCGGCGGTCCGCACGTCGGGGTAGTACACATGTAGTCGGTACAGGGTGCCGCGGAGCAGGTGGGCCAGGTCGGCGGGTTGCTCGGTGGCGTGCACGACGTACAGCCTGGCCGTGGTATCGGAGATGCCGACCGAGCATTCGGCCAAGAGCGCGCCATCGGGGTCGATATAGCCCAAAGAGAATGTGGTGTGCAGGAATTCGTCTCGTTCGGCGAGTACCGCCAGGATAGCGTCCGCATCCCAGCGGCCGGTTTCGTCACGGCGGATGAGTCCGGCGGCGCTATAGAGTTCGGCGTAGCGGATGAGCGTTACCGATGACGGTGGCGCGGGCAGCTTCTCGATATGGGCCGACGGGAGGTCCGGCCACGGGCCGAGTTCGACCTGCCAGGTGCGGCCGACCGGACGGCGGAAACCCGGTGTGCGGGAATTGTTTCGGTGCTCGGCCACGGTTATGCCGCGCGCAGTGTCAGGCCGAAGCCGTTGGTATTGCGCAGGATCAGGATGTCCGCATCGATCGTGGCCGTTGTCTTGCCGTCGAGGGCCTTCAGTACGGCCTGCTCGACCTCCATGATCTCCGGGGCGCACATTGTCTTGGTGGTGCCGATCTGGAAGGTGACATCCGGCCCATTGGCGGCGGGCGACGGCGTGGCGTGTCCGGTGATGCGGTTGCATCCGGCGCTGCCGGACACCGCGCCGTCGGGTGCGATGGTGAGTGTCGGTTTCACCTCGTCCAGGGTCTGTGACCGGATCTGGGCGTCGGGCGTCATCAGGGCGCTGACGATCCAGGTGGTGCCGATGAGCGGCTGATCGGGCTGCGCGATCTTCTTGTCCAGCAAGGTGACGGTGGTGTCCTTCCCGGTCAGCGTCAGTGTCGACTCGTCGAGTCGCCATTTCGGTAGCGAGGTCAGTACGTTGTCCTGCCAGCTATCGGCTTGGCCGTTCTCATCCGGACAGGCCATGAGGGTGCTGGCGAGGGCGCCGACGTGCAGAATGCCCTCGGCCAGGTCGACGGTGCCGGTGGCGGTATTGCAGCCCGAATTGGCCGTGATCTTGCCATCGGCGAAGGTGAGCGTCATCGGTCCGCCGCCCGGTATCTGCTGACCTTCGACTCCGATCGAGACGAAGGTGTGGCCCATCGGAGTGGCCGCTGGTTTGTGTTCACCCCTGTTGTCGTTCGAGCAACCGGCCAGCAGACCCGCCGCGATGGCCAGGAAGATTCCGACGCGCACCGTTGTAGCCGACATGTAGCCGATGGTACGGCGGCTGCCTGTGGAAACCGGTTAACCCGAGACCCACCGGGGCTGTTCGAACCGGTTAACCCCGTGCGGCGCTGGCGAGCGCGGGCCGACAGATCCGCGGGCCGACCCGGACGATGTCGGGCTCGGCCGGACCGGCTGGATGGTCGGCCATCACCCGCAACACCGCGCAGCAAACAGCAAGAGCGCCGCGCCGCCACCGTGGCGAAACTTATCGAAGCGACCATTGCGGTCATTGGCGACAAGGGCTTTCAACGGGCCACCGTGCAGGAAATCTCCGGTCGCGCAGGGCTTTCCGTCGGCGTGATCCGGCAGTTCGACAGCAGACCGGATCTGATCGTCCGGACCGCCGAGGAGGTCTTCTCCCGCCAACTAGCGGGCTACCGCATACTCATGGAACATATTGGCGCCTAGGAAGATTCACTCGATATCGCACTACGCTTCCTGCACGATGCCCAATCCTCCACCCTCACCAGGCCCTGCGCGAGATCGGCCGCCGATTGCACGCCCGCATCGAATCAACTGTCGGGTTGTCGGCGGTTTCCAACCGTTGGGTGACCGGAACCGAAGCCACCTTGGTGGGGTCGAACCACTTCAGGGTGCTTTGCCGTGCACCCTGGGTGTCCTTTCGGCGCGGTCCGGCCTCGATGAGGCTGGACCGCGTCACCACGACAGCGGGACCGCCCCGCTACACGAACATGAAGGAGGACACTCACATGACCACCAACCAGCGCTCGACCCGCCGCACCCACCGGTTCGCTCGCGCCCTGGCGATCGCCGCGGCACCCGCCCTGCTGGGCGTGAGCTTGGTGACGGCCGGCGTGGCCCAGGCCGGTCAGGACCCCACCCTGCCGACCTGCTCCTGGCCCAACCTGGTGTGCGGCCCGCAGACCAATCTGACCCCCGGCGGCCAGACCAACCTCACCCCGGGCGGCCAGAACAACCTCACCCCCGGCGGCCAGACAAACCTCACTCCCGGCCGCTGATCACGGTGCCGGTGATGCGGCCCCGCCGCACTGGCAGGGCCGCATCAAAATCGACACCGCCCCGACCTCGCCCACCCTGCCGACCCTGATCGAAGACATGCTCCGCGTCTACGCTGAATCCCTGCGCGCCAAGGCTTAGCGATACCGACGCCACCGTGGTCCCGCAGGCCCCGAAGCTAGTGCCAACGCGTCGATGATGCGAATCACACCGTGTGGCATGCGGCACATTGTCAGCGGCCGTCCGTCTCCGGCTACGGCTGGCAGTCATGCTCAATTCGCCCTGCCCGACGTGCTTTTCGATCTTGATGATCGAATCGGTCGCGGGCCTGCTCAGCAGTGTGTGGGCGGGACGGATGCGTTCAGCGATGGTGAGGTGCGATGAGTCGCCGCTATTATGCTCGGCCGCGTGACCACCGCTGATGCCACCGCTCCGCTATCTACCTGGGCGCCGTTGCGGTCGCGGATCTATCGGGCGCTGTGGACGGCGCAGTTGGTGTCGAATCTCGGGACCTGGATGCAGACGGTTGGGGCGCAGTGGATTCTGGTCGATGCGCCGAATGCCGCGACGTTGGTGGCCTTTGTGCAGACGGCGACGACTTTGCCGGTGATGCTGCTGTCGATTCCCTCGGGGGTACTCGCGGATCTGCTGGATCGGCGCAGGTTGTTGCTCGGGGCGCAGTCGGCGATGGCGGTGCTGGCCGCGGTGCTCGCGGTGTCCACGGCGACCGGGCATACCACTCCCGGTGTGCTGTTGACCTTGCTGTTCCTGCTCGGCTGTGGGCAGGCGCTCACCGGTCCGGCGTGGCAGGCGATTCAACCGGAACTCGTTGCGCGCGAGCAGATTCCGTCCGCGGCGGCGCTGGGCAGTATGAATATCAATATCGGACGTGCGGTTGGACCCGCGATCGCGGGTGTGCTGGTATCGCTGTCGGGGCCGACCCTGGTATTCGCGCTGAATGCGGTGTCGTTCGTCGGCATCGTCACGGTACTGCTCAGCTGGCGCAGGCCGACGAAGGAACGGAAGCTGCCCAGTGAGCGGCCGCTGGCGGCATTGCAGGCGGGCACCCGGTTCATTCGGGCCGCGCCCGCGATCCGCCGGGTGCTGCTGCGTTCGATTCTGTTCATCGCTCCGGCGAGCGCGGTGTGGGCGCTGCTTCCGGTGATCGCCCGCGATGAACTCGGACTGTCCTCATCGGGCTACGGTCTACTACTCGGTGCGCTCGGACTCGGCGCGGTGACGGGTGCGCTCGGTTTGGCGCGGGTCCGTGCACTGCTGACACCCACCCAACGGTTGACCGCGGCCGCGATCCTGTTCGGCACGGCCTCGGTGGGTGCCGCGGTGCTGCGCAGCGTGCCGGTGGTGCTGGTGCTACTCGTCGGAGCCGGATTCGCGTGGCTGCTCGCGATGTCGACGATGAATTCGACCATGCAGCTGCTGCTGCCCGCGTGGGTGCGGGCGCGGGGGCTGTCGGTCTACATGTTGGTGTTCATGGGCGGCCAAGCGCTCGGCTCGCTGATGTGGGGTCTGGTCGCGGGCGCGGTGGGACCGGTGGCCGCGCTGCTCGCCGCCGCGGTGCTGTTGGCCGGATCCGCGGTGAGCTCGGTCTGGCTGCCGATTCGGCACAACGCGGAGGAACTGGACCTGAGCCCGAGCGCCTTCTGGCCCGAACCGCAGCTCGTCGTCGAACCGGATCCCGAGGACGGTCCGGTACTGGTGCTGCGCACCTACGACGTTCCGCCGCAAAAGGTCGAGGAATACCTGGCCGCCATGGTGTTCGTCGGACGGTCCATGCAGCGCACCGGTGCGATGGAATGGCGGTTGTATCGCGATGTCGGCGTGGTCGACCGCTATGTGGAGGCCTTCGTGGTGCGCTCCTGGTCCGAGCATATGCACCAGCATCAGGTGCGGCTCACCGCCCAAGATCAACTGCGGGAACGCGCCGTCGCGGAATTCATGATCGGCCAGGACACCACCACGCACCTCGTCGCGGTGGACACCCCGTAGGTCGTCTCCACCCGGGGTGATTATGCAGGTACGGATGCACACCCATAGACTGTCCGGCATGCGGATGTTCCTGGATATCCTCCTGATCATCACCAGCGTGCTGCTGGTGCTGTTGGTGCTGCTGCACCGCGCCAAGGGTGGAGGTCTGTCCAGCTTGTTTGGTGGCGGCGTGCAGTCCAGCCTGTCGGGTTCGACCGTCGTCGAGAAGAACCTCGACCGCATCACCATCTTCACCGGCCTGATCTGGCTCATCGCCATCCTCGGCATCGGCCTGGAGATCAAGTTCGCTTGAGTTGCCGCGCGATATCGTTTCGCGCCAACCGCGAGCACACGATGACGGCCGCAACCGTCGCCGCGACCAGCACGGCGGTCGCGATCCCGAACGCCAGCGCATAACCGTCGCCGATTACCGGCGCGACCACCAGGGGACCCAGCATCTGCCCCGCGCCGTAGCCCGCGGTGAGCGTGGCCGCGGCCCGGTGGCCGGTCAGTTCGGTGCCGAGCCGGATCGCCACCATGGTGATACCCATGAACGTGCCACCGAACAGTGCCGCCGCGATAATCGCGGGCCAGGTGGTCGTCGATCCGGCGAGCAGTGCCGCCGCCGCGCACTGCGCGAGTAGTGCGAGGACCAATGCGGTCGCCGGGGACCAGCGGCGCGCGACCAAACCCCAGAGCACTGCCGGTGCGGCGGCCACCCCGACGATCACCCATATTGCCGAGCCCAGGGCCGCATTGTGTGCGCCGACTGCGGCCACCAGGAATGTGCCGATCACGATATAGCCGACGCCCTCGAGGGAATAGGCGATGAGCAGCGCCCGCCAGGCCGTGCTCGGGCGATCGGTGCCGACCACCTCGGCGGTGCGAATGCCGTGGATATCGAGTCGGAATGCGGGGAGCAGCAGTACGGCGGTCAGTCCGGCGGCGCCGAGCCACAGCCCCTGCCATGACAGCACCGGCCGCGTCGCCAGCACCAGCAATCCGGTGAGAGCGATTCCGAAACCGACCCCACCGAAGGCGATACCCGCCCCGTGCCCGCCGAGCCGCGCGATCGCACCCGCACAGCCGACGAATATCACCGCGCTGGCCACGCCCGCGATCAGCCGCAGCAGCGCGGGAATCAGGGTGGGACCTGGCAGCACGACCAGCGCCTCACTGACCACCAGTGCTCCGGCCGCGACGCGAAAAGAGCTGCGGCTGTTGAGTTTCGGTCGCCGCGCGAGCAGTACCGCGCCCGCGAGATAGCCTGCGTAGTTGGCGGCGGCAATGAGCGCGCCGTCGTGGGCATTGATGCGGTGCGCATCCACCATCGCGGCCAGCAGCGGCGTGTAGGCGAAGCGGCCGACACCGACGGCGGCGGCGAGACCCGCACCGGCGGCGAGCGCTGGTCCGAGGGTGCGGCGCGGGGTGTCGAGCAGAGCTGATCCGGTCACAACCTCCGACGGTATGGTTCGGCGGCAAGGCTGTGAAATGCTTTCTGTGCACGATGTATACGCTCGACGCATGGATATCGAGCTGCGGCACCTGCGGGCGTACCTCGCGCTCTGTGAGGAAACGAACTACACCCGCGCCGCCGCCCGGATGCACCTCAGCCAGCCTGCGCTGACCCGAACCATCCAGCAATTGGAGCGCCTCGTCGAATGCCGGTTGATCGAACGGACCTCCCGGCGCTTCGAGCTGACGGAAGAGGGACAGGAGCTGCTCGAGCACAGCAGGCGGATCATCGGCGATATCGACTCCGTCCAGGCGGATCTGCGCAGGCGCGCCACGATCGAGGTCGGGTTCTCCTGGCTGCTGCCCGATGCCTGGTTCGCTGCGACCCGCACCCGATACGAGGCCCTCGGGGGCCGTATTTCGCTGCGGCGGGTGGAGGATCCGATGGCGGCACTGGACGACCGGTCGATCGATATCGCCATCCACCGCAACGATATCTGGCTGCCACATCACCTCGAATCCCGCGAAATCGGTTCCGAGCAGCGGGTATTGGCGGTTTCGGTGCACTCACCGCTGGCACATGCCGGCGAGGTGCGCTGGGCCGAACTTGCGCACTATCCGTTGGTGGCCAATACCGTCTCCGGCACCACCAACGCCGAATCCTGGGATCCGCCCGATCCGAACCGGACCGTCAGCACCTGCACGAATTTCGACGAGTGGATCGAACTCGTCGCGGCCGAACGCGGTATCGGGATCGTGCCCGTGCTGGCGCGCACCCGTGCACCGCATCCGGGCGTGGTCTATGTCGACATTGTGGATGCCCCGCGCTCGCATATCTATCTGACCTGGCGGGTGAAGCCGACGCCATTGCGCTCGGTGCAGCGCTTCCTCAGCGTCGCGTGAGCGGTGTCAGTCGCTGCGCGGGATCCGCCCGTCGAGGTCGGTGAAACCGTAGTCGTCGGCGAGATCAGCTATGCGCCAAGCCGATCCGGAGCGATCACGGCGATCCGGGTCGGCGGCCAGTGCGACCACGGCGCGGCCGGGAAAGCGCGGGGATTCGGCGGCGTCGAGGTCGTAGGTGCCCTCGCCGGGGAGGGTGACGACGCGACGGCCGTCCGCATTGCGCGGAACCAGTTGCAGCAGTTCGGTGTCGACGATGCCGGGCCACAGCGATACCACCGTGACGTTGGTGTCGGCGAGATCGTCGGCCATATCCGAGGTGAGGCGGTCCAATGCGGCTTTGGCGACGCCGTACACCGCGTTGTGCATATAGCGCTCCGCGCCCGGGGACGAGATGTTGGCGATAAGTCCTGCCGATTCGATCAGCAGAGGAGCCGCGAAAAAGCTTGCCGCGTAATGTGATCGGACGCCGACATCGAAGGTTTCGTCCCAGGCCTCCGGCGGCACCTCCCAGAACGGTTTGCCGAGCCAGCGTGCGGCGGCGGCGGAGTTGTAGACATTGTTCACCAGCACGTCCAGTCGGCCGTGCTCGGTGCGGATGCGCTCGAACAGGCGCTCGACCGCATCGTCGTCGCGGTGATCGCAGACGACCGGAATGCCCGTGCCGCCGAGCGCGTCGATCTCCGCGGCGGTCGCGTGCACGGTCCCCGGCAGGCGTCCGGGGGTGGCCGAGCGCCCGGTGACGTACACTGTCGCGCCCGCTGCGCCCAATTCCAGCGCGATGCCCTTGCCGATGCCGCGGCTCGCGCCGGTCACCACCGCGACCTTGTCGCGCAGAACCTGAGGTATTCCGTCCACGATCCTGGGACACTACCGTGAAACAGGAACACGTTCTAGGTTTTGGAGGTCGTTGTGGACTTGATTCATCGGTTCGTGACGGGTGGCGGCATCTGCATGCACGTCGCCGAACAGGGCGAGGGGCATCCGGTGATCTTCTGTCACGGCTTCCCGCATACCTGGTTCATGTGGCATCGCCAGCTCGAGGCCGTCGCCGCTGCGGGTTACCGGGCCATCGCACCCGATTTGCGCGGGTATGGGCGCACGGCGGTGCCCGTCGATATCGAGGACTACACCAACCGGGCCGTGATCGGCGATCTGCTCGGCCTGCTCGATGACATCGGAGCCGAACAAGCGGTTTTCGTCGGCCTCGACTTCGGGGCGGCCCTGGTGTGGGAGCTGGCACTGCGCGCACCGGAACGGGTCAGCGGCGTCATCGTGCTCAATAATCCGTACGCCCCGCGCCCGCCCCGCGCACCATCGCAGCTGTGGGCCAAGGCCGCCGAACGTCACTTCCTGCACCTCGACTATTTCCAGCGGCCCGGTGTCGCTGATGCCGAACTCGGTGGCCGCACCCGGGAATTCCTGGCGCGCGTCTACTTTTCCCTCAGCGCCGACTATCACTACCTCGACACCTGGCGCTTTCCCGCCGAAGGGACCGGCTACCTCGACGTCCTCCCCGAAGCGCCGCTGCTGCCGTGGCGCTGGCTCTCGATCGACGAATTCGACACTCTGGCACGGGATTTCGAACACACGGGCTTTACCGGCGGCCTCAACTGGTACCGCGCCCTCGATCGGAACTGGGATCTGACCGCCGAATTCGCCGACGTCCGGGTCGCCGTCCCCACCTATTTCCTCTACGGCGACCGGGATCCGGATATGGAGGGCTTCAGCGGCCGAGACCCGCTCGCCACCCTGCGCGCCAATGTCGCCGATCTGCGCGCCGTCACCAAGATCGCGGACGCGGGACATCTCGTTCAACTGGAACGCACCGACGAGGTAAATACGCTGATCCTCGACCACCTGCGCGATCTGGTTCCGAACTCCGCGGACGTCGTCGCGTAGCCGTTGCCAGTACCGACGGGCGTAACCCCGCCCGTCCGAAACTCGAGCGCAGCCGCTGGGTCAGCGGTATTCGTTGGTGAGTTCGGGGTAGTCGGCCCAGGACGGCAGGGGGCGACGCTCGAGGTAGGCGGTGAGGCGGTCCAGGAGGTATTGCCAGCGGGGGCCGACGGAACACGCGTCGGTCGGGCTGACGTGGCGGCGGATCAGTTCGACGTTGGTAATGACGCCGACCTGGGTCATATGCAGTTCGAGAATGCCGCCGTCGATGTGGATGACCAGATCGTGCGGTGCGCGGCAGTCGTCGACGCGGATCGCGATGGGACCGGGGACCGGACCGTCGGTCGGTTCGATGGTCAAATTGCCGTTGCCGCCGGATACCGCGCCGAACCAGCGGTCGAGTTGACGGCGTTCAGCGCAGGCGGACCATACGTCGAGCACGGGCATTCGGAAGGATCGGAGAAAGTGCAGGAGCACGAGCTCTGGGTCGATCGCCCGATCATGTTCGGGTCGTACCTCGCCGAGCATGGACATCATGGTCATAGCCGTGCCCTTCCGCTGCTGGTCACCGTGCGTTCTACTGTATTTCCCCATTGGCGCCGCCGAATCCGATTCACCGGAAGTGGGGCTTGCGCGTGTCGGATCCCTCGGTGTCCGATTTGTCGGGTCGACGGAAATAGTTGGCCCTGGCCGTCCCCGCAAAGACGGGCAAGGACGGTTCAGCGGGCGGTCAGCAGTTCGGTGGCGGCCGATTCGATTCGGGGTTCGTCCAACAGGACGGTGGCGGCGGCGGGGCCAAGGGGGATGAAACTGTCTTGGCTGGTTACGCGGGTGATGGGACCACTGAAGCCTGCGTCTACCAGGGCGGCGCAGATGGATTCGGAGATGCCGCCGGTGTGCCGGGTTTCATCGGCGATGAGCACGCGGCCGGTGGCGCGGGCGTGATGGAGGAGGTCATCGAGGGGGAGGGGGTTGAGCCAGCGGAGGTCGAGAACTCGGGCGTCGACGCCTCGAGCCGAGAGGCGTCGCGCCACGCGCAGACTCATGGGGACGCCGTTGGCGAAGGTGACGATGGTGAGGTCGCGGCCGTCGCCGTAGACCCGGGCGCTGCCGATGGCGATGTGATCGGTCTCGGAAGTTGGTGCGAGCCAGGCGTTGTCGTCGGGGTGGTACAGATCGCGGGTGTGATACAGGGCGATGGGCTCGAGGTAGATGCAGACCCGGCCGTCGACCCGGGCTGCGGAGACACAGGCGCGAAGCATGGCGGCGGCGTCATCGGCGCGGGCGGGGGAGGCGATGATCAGACCCGGGATATCGCGCAGTGCCGCAATGGAATTGTCATTGTGGAAGTGACCGCCGAACCCCTTCTGGTAGGCGTATCCCGCGATCCGGACGACCATCGGATTCCGGTATCGCCCCTGCGAAAAGTACGACAGGGTCGCGGCTTCCCCGCGCAGCTGGTCGGCGGCATTGTGCACGTAGGCGAGATATTGAATCTCCGGAATCGGCACGAATCCGGCGAGTGCGGCCCCCAAAGCCGTTCCGAGCACACTCTGTTCATCGAGCAGCGTATCGAATACCCGCCGCGCCCCGAACTGCTTCCGCAGCCCTTTGGTGACGCCGTACACGCCGCCCTTACGCCCGACATCCTCGCCGAACACCAGCACATCGGAGTCCCGCGCCAGCAGATCCGCGAGCGTCTGATTGACCGCCTGAGCAAAGGTCACCGGGGCGCGATTGACCGTTGTAGGTTCCATCGTGTCCTGGGCGTTGTCACTCTCGGTGTCGTACGCGGCTGTGGTGTCGTGAGTGGTCGTGCGGTTCAGCGTCGTTTCGCTGGCGGCGTGGTCGGTGACCGGCGTGGCGGTGACCGGTTGCCCATTGCCGAGCGGCTTTTCGTCGCGCTGACTGGGCCGCGCACCGTTGGGAACAGCGGACCGGAGCGAACCTTGACCGAAGACGTCGGCGCGCACCAGGTCAGGGTGTAGCGGCGCCAACGGTGCCATGACCTCCGCCGCGGATGTCAGTTTCGGTTCGCGCCAGACCGATTCGGCCGTGGCGGTGACCCGCGCGCCGATATCGTCGTAGCGTTCGAGGACTTCGGCTGGGGTAGCGATGCCGGCGGTGACGAGTAGGCGCGCGGTCGCGGTGACCGGGTCGCGCAGCAGGTCGGCGGTGATATCGGCGGGGCTGCGGTAGGCCGATTCGACATCGGATCCGGCATGGCCCAACAGGCGAACGGTTCGCAGGTGGAGGAAGGCGGGCTTACGGTATTCGCGAACCCAGTCGGCCGCCTCGACAGCGGTCAGCGCGGCGTCGAGGAGGTCGCTGCCGTCGGCATCGAAGTACTGCAGGCCGACGCGGATGCCATAGGCCTGTTCGATCCAATCCGGTGGCGTCGGGACGCTGATGCCGATGCCATTGTCCTCGCAGACGAACAACAGCGGCAGCGGAACCCCTTGGTGCGCAGTATGAATCGCGGCATTGATGGCACCGGTGGCCGTGGAGTGATTGGCCGAGGCGTCACCGAAGCTGCAGAGCACCACCGAATCCGACGGCCATTCGCAGGCGACGCCGAGCCGCGCCGCGCGTTCGATCGCAAAGGCGAGTCCGACGGCGCGCGGCAGATGCGAGGCGATGGTGGATGTCTGCGGTATCACCGACGCCGGTTTGCTGCCGAAAACCTTATGTCTGCCACCGGATATCGGATCGGCCGCCGCGGCGACCACACCGAGCAGCACATCTCGGATCGGGTCGAGGCCGGGCACCTGCCTGGCCCGGTGCACGAAGAACGCCCCGGAGCGATAGTGCAGCAATGCCGGATCTGTGGGGCGCAGTGCCGCCGCCACCGCCGCATTGCCCTCGTGGCCTGAGGACCCGATGCTGTAGTAGCCGCGTTTCGCACTGCCCAACCGGCGCGCTGCCAGGTCGAGATGCCTACTCGTCGCCTGTGATTCGAACAGCCCCAGGCACTGGGCTCCGGTCAGCCCGCTACCCGGCTCGAGCGGCTGCTCGACGGGACGGCTCGGCTGCGGTGTCAGCGCCGATACCTCGGCACGAAACCGCTCATCAAGGTCGACTCGCTGTTCGCTCACCGTGCGATCATCTCCGACGAACACCACCTCAGGTACCGCATTTGGACCGGATTTCTGAAAATATTTTGATCACTGCGGTAGCAGCAAGGAACTTTTCCGCGAGCATGCTACCTTGAATCCCGGATTTATCGGCGATAGCCGGTACGGCTGGTCAACCGGGGCGAGTGCGCGGCGGCCGATCCGCGGCCCTCAGCGCGACTGTTCCGTTTCCAAGATCGTGCGTCGCAGCACATCGCGGGCTACATCCAACTCGGACGCGCGCCGATCCAACTCCGCCAGTCGTTCCTGTAGCGCGGGCAGCACCCCGGGACAGGCGCGCAACGCACCGCCGCCACCGGTGCACGGCAGCACCTGCCCGATCACCCGGGTCGAGAGCCCCGCGGCGAGCAGCGCGCGAATCCGCGCCACACGCTCCTCGGCACCCTCGTCGTACTCGCGATATCCGTTATGGCGGCGCTCGGCCGAGAGCAGTCCGACGCGCTCGTAATACCGCAGCAGCCGTTCGCTGGTACGCGTGCGGCTGGCGAGCTCACCGATCAACATGACTTGACCTTCTCATGGTGTCAGGGATCAACACTGGCGCCGCAGCTCGATTCCTGAGGAGAACCGTTGATCATCGACGCACACAGCCACGTACACGACCCGCTCATCGACCACATCGCGCAACTCGATGAGGCGGGTGTGGACAAAACCGTGCTCTTCATGACCAGACCGCATCCCGAACGCGCTCGAGATCTCACCGAACTGCGCCAGGAGATGGACCGCCTGCATCAAGCGTTGGCTGGCGGCGGCAGCCTCGGCCGTGAAACGGCTCGTCGCGAACTCGATGCGGCACTCATCGCGTACCCGGACCGCTTCATCGGCTTCGCCTCGGTACCGCTCGACGCACCCGATATCGAGGTTATTGTCGACCGCGATGTGGTCGGCCGCGGCCTGCGCGGTATCGGTGAGTTGACCCCGCCGCCCGACCAGGCCGCCGTGATCGAGCCGGTACTCCGTGCCGCCAACGATCACCATGGGCTCCCTGTCGTCGTCCACGGCGCTGCGCCCACCACCGCCGCCGACCTGCGCACCCTGACCGAGCTGGCACGACGCTACCCACGCGTACCTCTCGTGGTATCCCAACTCGGCGGAGCGCACTGGATGGACGCGATCGAACTGGTCCGCGACACCCCGAACATGTACCTCGAACTGTCCACTGCCAGTATTGTTTTCGCGGTCCGCCTGGCCATCGCCGAAATTCCCGAGCGCACCCTCTTCGGCTCGGACGCTCCCTACGGTGACCCGGTCATCGCGCGCACTACCGTCGAACGAGCCACCCGCTCCCCACAGGTGCGCGAACTCGTCCTCGGCGCAACGATGCAGCAGTTGCTGAACTAGCCGGGCGCTACGGCAACGCGGCGGCGGCGTCCCGATCCAGCAGCCACGTCGTGGATTCCGACCCGATAGCGCCCGCCGCGGGGATTTCGACCGGGTCGGCACCCGCGAGGGCAGCGGCCACGGCGTCGGCCTTGGCCGCACCGCCGACAACCAATACGACATGCCGCGCATGCCGCACCGCGGGCAGCGTCAGCGTGACCCGCACCGGTGGCGGCTTCGGTGAATTCGGTACCGCGACAACGAGTTCGTGCTGTTCCCGAACCGCATCGGTGTGCGGGAACAGCGAATTCACATGCCCCTCACCACCCATACCGAGCAGATGCAGATCGAATGCTCCGTGCTCGGCGAGATGCGCGTGCACCGCCGTCGAGTACTCCGCGGCGGCCTCCACCGGATCGGGATACTCACCGTCGGATGTGGCAACAGGATGCACCCGGGACCGATCGACCGGCACCTGATCCAGTAGTGCCTGCTGTGCCTGCAGATCATTGCGCTCCGGATCGCCCGCGGGCACGAATCGCTCGTCACCCCAGAACACATCGAGCCGCGACCAGTCGATATCCCCTGGCGACTTGCGAACCAGCTCCAACAGCCCGATCCCGGTCCCGCCGCCGGTCAAGACGACCGACGCGGAGCCACGTGCGGACTGCGCGGCCACCACGACCTCGACGAATCGCGCCGCCGCGGCGGCGACCAGCGCATCGGTGTCGTCGTGCACCAGGACCGCGGGTATTGCCGAGTCCTCACTCATAGGTCACCCTCTCGATTCCGGCGAGTGCCTCGGCGTAGATGTCGTCGGCGTCGAGCCGTCGCAGCTCTTCGGCGAGGCAGTCGCGAGTTTCCCGGCGCGCCAAGGCGATTCGCTGATCCGGATCGCCCGTGCGGGTGAGCGTCGCGGTCCGGCCGGTCTGCGGCCGCTCGATCGCGATCGACACCGTCGGGCGATGCACCTCCACCCGCAACGCACCGGAACGCCGGCGCACCGGGCATTCGAGCCGGGCGGCCAGCCATCCGGCGAGCATATCCAGCGCCGGTTCGTCGCGCAGTCCGGAGACGATCACCGAATCCACCGGCTCGAACGGCGGTTCGTCCATGGCGGCCGCGAGCAGCGCCCGCCAATAGGTGATGCGACTCCACGCCAGATCGGTATCCCCGGAGGCATGGCTACTGAGCCGCTTCTTGATCGTCGCCTGCGGATCGGCGGCGAAGGTGGCATCGGTAATGCGTCGAGTCGCCAAGCGCCCCACCGAATCCTTGGACGGGAATTCCGGGGCGCCGCGTGGCCACCAGGCGACCACCGGGGTGTCCGGCAGCAGGAACGGGATGACGACGCTGCTCTCGTGGTTGATCAGATCGCCCTGTAGCCGCAGCACTATCACCTCGGCCGCGCCCGCATCGCCGCCGACGCGGATCTGGGCGTCCAGCCTGGTCTCGGCCTCGCGATCGCCGCGGGCCAGCACGACCACCCGACAGGGATGTTCGCGACTGGCGTCATTGGCCGCATCGATGGCGTCCTCGGCCTCGGAACTGTCCAAGGTGCATACGACCAGGGTCAGCACCCGGCCCATGGTGATCACGCCATTGCTCTCGCGCAGCCGCACCAGCCGCTTGGTGACCTCGCCGGTCGTGGTCTGCGGCATATCCACGATCATGGCCGCCGCCATTCGCGCCCGGTGCGGGCGAGCATTTCGTCGGCCGAGGCCGGACCCCAGGTCCCCGCCTCGTACTGTTCGGGTTTGCCGTCGGTGGCCCAGTGCTCGAGCACCGGATCCAAGATGCGCCAGGACAATTCGACCTCCGCGTTCACGGGGAACAGCGACGGCACCCCGAGCAACACGTCGAGGATCAGGCGTTCATAGGCCTCGGGAGAGGATTCGGTGAACGACTCGCCGTAGCTGAAATCCATATTGACGTCGCGCACTTCCATGCCCGACCCGGGCACCTTCGAACCGAACCGCGTGGTAATGCCCTCATCGGGCTGTACCCGGATCACCAGGGCGTTCTGCCCGAGATCCTCGGTCATCGTATTGTCGAACGGCAGATGCGGCGCCCGCTTGAACACCACCGCGATCTCGGTCACCCTGCGGCCCAAGCGTTTTCCGGTGCGCAGGTAGAACGGAACGCCCGCCCAGCGCCGGGTGTCGACCTCGAGGGTGATCGCCGCATAGGTCTCCGTGCGCGACTGCGGGTCGAAGCCCTCCTCGTCGAGCAGCCCGACCACATGCTCGCCACCCTGCCAGCCCTCCGCGTACTGGCCGCGTGCGGTGGTTTCATCAAGGGGTTCAACGAGTTTGGTCGCCGAGAGCACCTTGATCTTCTCGGTCTGCAGCTGTTTGGGCTCGAAGCTGATCGGCTCCTCCATCGCGGTCAGCGCGAGCAGCTGCAGCAGATGGTTCTGGATGACGTCGCGGGCGGCGCCGATGCCGTCGTAATAGCCTGCGCGCCCGCCCAATCCGATGTCCTCGGCCATGGTGATCTGGACATGGTCGACGTAGTTGGCGTTCCAGATCGGATCGTAGAGCTGGTTGGCGAAGCGCAGCGCCAGGATGTTCTGCACCGTCTCCTTGCCGAGATAGTGATCGATGCGGAATACCGTCTCCTCCGGGAAAACCCGGTTGACCAGCGCATTGAGTTCGACCGCGCTGTCCAGATCGTGTCCGAACGGCTTCTCGATCACCACTCGGCGCCACGGCTTGCGGCCCTCGGCGTCGGTCGTTGTCGGTTGCGCGAGTTTGTGTTGGGAGAGCTGATCGAGCACCAGCGGGAACATATTCGGCGGAATCGACAGGTAGAAGGCGTGATTGCCGCCGGTGCCGCGGTCCTTGTCCAGCTTCGCCAGGGTGTCGGCGAGTTTGGCGAAGGCGGCATCGTCATCGAAGGAGCCCTGCACGAACCGGATGCCCTCGGCCAGGTGGTCCCAGACCTCCTGACGGAAGGGCGTGCGGGCATGGGCCCGCACCGCCTCCAGCACGACCTCCGCGAAATCCTCATCCGCATAGTCCCGGCGGGCGAAGCCGACCAGTGCGAAGCCCGGGGGCAGCAGCCCCCGGTTCGCCAGATCGTAGATGGCTGGCATCAGCTTCTTCCGGGACAGATCGCCGGTGACACCGAAGATCACCATGCTACACGGCCCCGCAATGCGGGGCACCCGCTTATCCCGCTCGTCGCGGAGCGGGTTCTTCCAGGTATTCGTCTGTGTGCCAGCCATTGGGTCAGTTTTCCCCGGACCCGGCAGGATCGGCAGGCCCGGAGGCGGTAGCTTGCGTGGCCACGGAGGGACCCGATCCTGCCGAATCGACCGCAGCGAGTTCGCTTGCCGTGGCGGTGAGCAGCTCCTCCCACGACTTCTCGAACTTCTCCACGCCCTCGCGCTCGAGTACCTCGAATACCTCGTCCAGGTCGATACCGACCGCGCTGAGCTGGTCGAAGACCGCCTGCGCCGCCGCGGCGGTACCGCTGACTGTGTCGCCGCGGATCTCGCCATGGTCGGCGACGGCCTCGAGGGTCTTCTCCGGCAGGGTGTTCACGGTATTCGCCGCCACCAGCTCGGTGACATACAGCGTGTCGGAGTACTCCGCATTCTTCACACCCGTCGAAGCCCACAGCGGCCGTTGCCGATTCCCGCCCGACGAGGCCAGATGCTGGTAGGTCGAGGTGTGCGCGCCACCATCGAAGACGTCCTGATATTCGGCGTAGGCCAGACGCGCGTTGGCCACGCCCGCCTGCCCGCGCAGTGCCAGCGCCTCCGGCGTGCCGATGGCCTCGAGCCGCTTGTCGATTTCGGTGTCCACTCGCGAGACGAAGAACGAAGCGACCGAATGGATCTTGGCCAGATCGTGGCTGGCGCCCTTGGCATTGCGCAGACCGTCGATGTAGGCGCCCATGACCGCGCGGTAGCGCTTGACCGAGAAGATCAGGGTCACGTTGACGCTGATGCCCTCCGCGATCACCCGGGTGATCGCGGGCAGGCCCGCCTCGGTGGCCGGAATCTTGATGAACAGGTTGGGCCGGTCCACCGTCTTCCACAGATCGATGGCCTGGGCGACAGTCCCGTCGGCATCGAAGGCCAGTCGGGGGTCGACCTCGATGGAGACCCGGCCGTCGACGCCGTTGGAGGCCTCGTAGACCCCGGCCAGCACATCGCAGGCCGCACGCACATCGTCGGTAGTGATGGTGCGGATGGCGGAATCGACGTCCGCGCCTTGGGCGGCAAGCTCTTTCACCTGTCCGTCGTAGGCGTGGCCCTTGCTCAGGGCGCCCTGGAAGATAGTCGGATTGGTGGTGACGCCGACGACGCTACGGGTCTCGATGAGCTCGGCGAGGTTGCCGGACTGGATCCGGTCCCGCGACAGATCATCGAGCCACACCGATACCCCCGCGGCCGAGAGAGCGGCGAGATTTTCGTTCTGTGCCATGAGCTCTTATCCCTTCACGTTTTCCAGGGTGCGCTGCGCGGCAGCGACTACGGCTTCCGCGGTGATCCCGAACTCGCGGAACAGGGTCTTGAAATCGGCCGAGGCGCCGAAATGCTCGATCGACACGATCTCGCCCGCATCGCCGGTGAACCGGTACCACGGCATCGCGATACCGGCCTCGACGGCCACCCGAGCGGCGACCGCGGGCGGCAGCACCTCGTCCCGGTAAGCCTTGTCCTGCGCGTCGAACCACTCCACACACGGCATCGAGACCACCCGGGTTCCGATGCCCTGCGCCTCCAGCGTAGTGCGGGCGGCCACCGCGAGCTGGAGCTCGGATCCGGTCGCGATCAGGATCACCTGCGGGATGCCGGTGGATGCTTCGGCCAGCACGTAGCCGCCCTTCTTGACACCTTCGTAGCTGGTGCCCTCGAAGATCGGCAGATCCTGGCGGGTGAGTGCGAGTGCGGACGGTCCGTCCTGGTGCGCGGGCTCGGAGACCGAGAAGTGCGAGGTGTGCTCGCTGCTATCGCGCTCGAGGATGGTGCGCCAGGCGTAGGTGGTCTCGTTGGCGTCGCCGGGGCGGACCACATTGAGGCCGGGGATGGCACGCAGCGCGGCCAGATGCTCGATCGGCTGATGGGTCGGGCCGTCCTCGCCGAGGCCGATGGAGTCATGGGTCCAGACGTAGATCGCGGGCACCCGCATCAGCGCGGCCAGGCGCACGGCCGGACGCATGTAGTCGGAGAACACCAGGAAGGTGCCGCCATACGGACGGGTCGGTCCGTGCAGGGCGATGCCATTGAGGATCGCGCCCATGGCGTGCTCACGCACACCGAAGTGCAGGGTGCGGCCGTACGGGTTGGCCTTCCACATACCGGTGGAGATCGACTCCGGGCCGAAGCTCGGTGCGTCGGGCATGGTGGTGTTGTTGGATTCGGCGAGGTCGGCCGAACCACCCCACAGTTCGGGCAGAATCGGCGCGAGTGCGGCGAGCACCTTGCCGGACGCCTTGCGGGTGGCCATCCCCTTCGGATCCGCCGCGTACGTTGGCAGATTCGCTGCCCAGCCCGCGGGCAGCTCACGCTTGGCGAGCCGATCGAACAGGGCCTTGCGCTCCGGGTTGGCGGTGGCCCACGCGTCGAAAACCTGCTGCCAGGCCGCATGCGCCTGCCGTCCGCGCTCGACCACCTTGCGGGTGTGCGCGATGACCTCATCGTCGACCTGGAAGTTCTGCTCTGGATCGAAGCCGAGGATCTTCTTGGTGGCGGCCACCTCGTCGGCGCCGAGTGCGGCGCCGTGCGCGGCGCCGGTGTTCATCTTGTTCGGGGCCGGGTAGCCGATGATGGTGCGCAGCACGATCATCGACGGCTTGCCGGTCTCGGCCTTGGCCGCGGCCAGCGCCGCCTCGATGGCGACGACATCCTCGCCGCCCTCGACCACCTGCACGTGCCAGCCGTAGGCCTCGTAGCGCTTGGCGACGTTCTCGGTGAAGGCGATGGTGGTGTCGTCTTCGATGGAGATCTTGTTGTCGTCGTAGATCACGACCAGGTTGCCCAGTTGCTGGGTGCCCGCGAGCGAGGACGCCTCTGAGGTGACGCCCTCCTCCATATCACCGTCGGAGGCGATCACATAGATGAAGTGGTCGAACGGGCTGGCACCGGGCGCGGCGTCCGGATCGAAGAGTCCGCGCTCGCGTCGCGCCGCCATCGCCATACCGACCGCGGAGGCCAGACCCTGACCCAGCGGGCCGGTGGTGATCTCGACGCCGTCGGTGTGGCGGAATTCCGGGTGGCCCGGGGTGAGCGAGCCCCATTTGCGCAGGTGCTCGAGATCGTTGAGCTCCAGACCGTACCCGGCCAGGTAGAGCTGGATGTACTGGGTCACGCTGGAGTGACCGCAGGACAGGACGAAACGGTCCCGGCCGACCCAGCTCGGATCGCTCGGGTCCAGATGCATGGTGCGCTGGTAGAGCGTGTAGGCCAGCGGTGCGAGGCTCATCGCGGTGCCGGGGTGCCCGTTCCCGGCGTTCTGCACCGCGTCGGCGGCTAGAACCCGAACGGTGTCGACGGCCTTGGTGTCCAGATCCGTCCAGTCGTCCGGGTAGTTCGGCTGAGTGAGGGCGCGGATGTCGTCTGTGACTGACACGACCGAGGTTCTCCTGACATTGGTTTCGTCGACGGTGGCGGGAGGGTGCACGCGCGGCGGCGTGGAATGCGAACCGGGTTTACCCCAACTACCCTAGATGTGCCCGGTGACCGGCATGTGAGGAACCCGGCTTACTCCGGTTACGTGTCGTATTTCGTTTCCCGTCGCAGACCACGGGGTTACCCATTCGTGGCCGGGTACCGACCGGTTGCGGCGGTGGTGCGGAATCGCTGCCGCACCGGGCATGAGCGAGGGGCTATGGAAAGAACGCTGTGCGGCTGGGTCTACCATCGTGTGTAGTAGTAGCCGCGCCGCACCAGCACGAGCAGGGAACAGCGCGCTGCTGTTCCATGCCGGATGCGATGCACAGCGTGCGAGGAGAGACAGTGCGGATTGGGCAACAGCCGGGTGGCAATGGCGCACACGGCTCCTCCGCGACGGCGCTGGCCGACCGGTTGACCGGCGATGGCCTGCTGTCCCGACTACTGCGGCGACCGCTCGCCTATATCGCGCTGACCAAACCGCGCGTCATCGAACTGCTGCTCGTCGCGACCATTCCGACGATGCTGCTGGCCGACCGCGGCCATGTCGATATCCGCCTGATCCTGGCGACCCTGTTCGGCGGCTGGATGGGTGCCGCCAGCGCGAATACGCTCAACTGCGTCGCCGACGCCGATATCGACAAGGTGATGAAGCGGACCGCGAAGCGGCCGTTGGCCCGTGCGGCCGTGCCCACCTCGCATGCCTTCGTCTTCGGTGTGGTGCTCGGCATCGGCTCGTTCGCCTGGCTGTGGTGGCAGGCGAATCTGCTCAGCGGCGCGCTGGTCATTGCGACCATCCTCTTCTACGTCTTCGTCTACACGCTCGGGCTCAAGCGTCGCACCTCGCAGAATGTGGTGTGGGGCGGCGCGGCCGGATGTATGCCCGCCCTCGTGGGGTGGTCGGCGGTGACCGGCACCATCGGCTGGCCCGCGCTCGCGCTGTTCGGCGTCATCTTCTTCTGGACACCGCCGCACACCTGGGCGCTGGCCATGCGCTACAAGGAGGACTACCGCGCGGCCGGGGTGCCGATGCTGCCGGTTGTCGCCACCGAGCAGGCCGTCACCAAGCAGATCGTCATCTATACCTGGCTCACCGTGCTCACCACGCTCGCGCTGGCTCCCGCCACCGGCGTTGTCTACGCCGCCGTGGCGCTGGTGGCCGGAGCCTGGTTCCTGCTCATGGCGCACCAGCTGTACTCCGGTGTGCGGCGCGGTGAATCGGTGAAGCCGCTGCGACTGTTCCTGCAGTCCAACAACTATCTCGCGGTGGTGTTCTGCGGACTCGCCGTGGACTCGGTGCTCGGCTGGGATACGGTCGGCAGCTTCTTCGGCTAGTCCGATTGGTGGGCGGCGGTGGCGATATAGCCGTCCGGTCGGATGTGCACGGTGGTGCCGGGGACCGCGTGGTAGGCGGCGTGGGCGTGACCGTCGACGTCTACGACATAGCGTCCGCTCGAGTGGTCGCCGGGGCGAATCACCTCGTACCGCTCCATGCCGGGTTGGTCGGCATGTTCGTTGCTCGCACCGAAGGACAGCACGGTGGAATGCGGTCCCCGGAACAGGTCGAAAAGTCGGATCGGTTGCCCCGCCTCATCTTTCAATGGGGCATCGGGGGCGCGATCACCCGCGACCAGTGCACCCCGATCCGCGGGATCCCGGTAGCTGATATCCAATTGGCGGGTCTGCTCGCCACGCTCCATCGCGTCCGCATGACCGTCGACCAGCTTGTCCAGCAAATCGGTGCTGATACCGAGCACCCGGGCGGCCACCGTTCGCCGCTCGGATTCGTAACTGTCCAGTAGCGATTCGTCCCCAGCCAGGGCGGCGGCGAGCTTCCAGCCGAGGTTGTAGGCATCTTGGATGCCGGTGTTCATACCCTGTCCGCCGGTGGGCGGATGGACGTGTGCGGCGTCACCGGCCAGGAATACGCGTCCCTCCCGGAATCGCTGTGCCAGGCGGATATTCGGCCGCCAGACGGTGGCCCAGGTGAGATCGGTGAGGACGATATCCGGATTTCCGGAGTACCGGTCGACGAGCTGCTGCAGCACCTCGAGCGAGGGTTCGACGTCCTCGAGCAGCGGTGCGCCGAACTGGAACTGGCTGCCACCGGGCAACGGGGACAACACGATTCCCTCCATCGGACGGCCTTCCGCGGCGAACCAGTAGCCGTAGTCGTGATCGAGCGCGTCCGCGCTGACATCGCCGAGCAGCATCCGGATCGAATCGTCGGTATTGCCCTCGAACGGGATGCCGAGCTTTTTGCGGACCGTGCTGCGGCCGCCGTCCGCGCCGACCAAGTAGGTGACATGCACCGTCTCGGTGCCACCGACGTGCGCCAATTCGGCGGTGACGCCGGTGGCATCCTGCTCGAAAGACACCAGCGCCGTTGCCAGTTCGACCCGCACGCCGAATTGCGCGAGCCGGTCGCGCAGAATCGCCTCGGTCCGCGACTGACCGAGCACCCAGAGGTTGGGATAGGGGACCGCGGGCGTCGGCGCGACCGGGTCGGCCATGCGATGTTCGCCCGCGAATTCACCGCCGAAGTACGCGCGCATTACCGGTGCCGGTGCCCCGGCGGCGTGCACCGCGTCCAATACGCCGAGATCGTCGAAGACCTCGATGGTGCGCGGCTGGATGCCGTCGCCGCGCGAGCCCGCGAAGAATGCGGTGGCCTGGTCGATGATGCGCACCGGGACATTGCGGCGGGCCAGGTCGATGGCAAGGGTCAGGCCGGTGGGTCCGGCACCCGTGATGAGCACCTGAGGATGGTTGTGGATGTGGTCGTGCACGATATCTCCGAACTGAATCGACTTGGCGGGCTGCGCAATTGCGGCCCACCTGAACTTTCGACAGGTGTCGCGGACTAGTTCGGGACCACCACGACCCGAGCGGCGCCGAACTGTGCCGCCGCCCACGCGTCCTCGATCTTCGACAGCGGGAACTCCTGCACGGCGATCTCGACCCGGCCGTCGGCAATGAACTGCATGTACTCCGGAATCGCGGCCAGGATCGACTGCACCGAAGCGGATCCGGCGCCACTGCCGGAGATGGTGATGCGACGGCTGCGCAGCAGCGCGGCCGGGACCGCCGCCTCCGCGCCCGCCATGGCACCGATCTGGACATAGGAGATATCCGCGCCGTCCTCGGTCATGCCCTGGCGTCCCAGCGCCGCGAAAGCGGCTTCGGCCGGTGCACCCCAGACATAGTCGAGAACGAGACTCGGTGCCTCGGAGCCGATCGCCTCGGCCAGTGCCGCAGTGGTGGCGTCCCTGTTGTCCTGGAGGGTGACCGTGATCGCGCCGTATCCGGCCGCGCGCTCGAGTGCTTCCGGATTGCGTCCCGCCGCGATCACCCGATCCGCGCCGACCAGAAAGGCGTTCTGCACGGCCAGCAGACCCGCGGCCCCGGTGGCGCCGAGGATCAGCACGGTGCCGAGCGATTTCTCGCCGCCCGAGGCGCGCAATGCGTCGCGCCGCTCGCGCAGGATCAGCCAGGAGGAGAGCCCGGGGTTGAGACCACCGGCGATGCGCGCGGGATCGGCGTCGGCCGGAAGCGGAATCCGCATCCGCGATGGCACCGCCAGGCGCTCGGCCAGCGTGCCGTAGGGAGCCTGCAGGAAGCCGGTGTAGACGAGCGCGCCGTCGGCGGTGCGGGCGACGCCGTCGATGCCCGGGATCAGCGGGTAGGCGTCGGTGCTGCCGTAATGCGTACCGGCCGCCAGCGAGCGCACGATCGGATGAATTCCGGCCGCGACCAGGTCGACGAGTTCCCGCCCGTCGGTCACCTGCGGTTCGTCGAAGTCGGCGTACGCGGGACCCTCGCCAGCGCTGCGCAGGACTGCTGCCTTCATGATCTCCACCATTCTGAATTGAAATTCACTGAATCTGAATTCAGTATGGAGGTTGATAGGTTTTCTTGTCAAGGAGGTGGGTGCGAGTGACGTCGAGTCGCCGGGAGAGGTCCGCAGAGACCGAACAGGCACTGAAGGAGGCGGCGCGGCGGGTATTCGCCGAACGCGGCTACTTGAACACCAAGATCACCGATATCACCGCGGCGGCGGGGCGGGCGGCAGGGTCGTTCTACAACCACTTCGCGAGTAAGGAGGAGCTACTCCAGGCGCTATTGAACGATCTGGCCTCGGCGGGGGATGAGCGCGCGGAGCAGCCCGAGCACAATCCCGATTTCAGTGATCCGGCGGCAGTGCGGTACCACATCGCCGGGTACTGGACCTTCTCGCGGGAGCACGCCGCCGTGCTGCGCGCGATGAGTCAGGCGGCGATCGTCAGCGCGGATTTCGCGCGCGTCATCGGACAGTTCGGTGTCGAGCAGCGCGCGGATATCGCCGACCATCTGGATGGTCTGGCCGACAAGGGATTACGGCTTCCTAGCACTGTCGATGCCAGCCTGGCGATGATGTTCCAGGTGGCTCAGGGCATGCTGACGGCGGTCGAGGACGGGACCGTCCAATTGACCGATGAGCAGGCGATCGAGGCGCTGACGCGGTTCATCTACCGCGGGCTGACGGGACAGGACTACTGATCCGTCGGTGGCCCGGATAATGCTGACAGGCAATGGATTCCGGCCCAACGGCCACGCCGGTGCGCGGCCGTTGGGCACGGGTCAGGGCAGCAGGACGATGGACCCGGTGGTCTTGCGACCCTCGAGATCGCGGTGCGCCTGTGCGGCTTCGGCCAGCGGGTAGGTCGCGCCGATCCGGACATGCAGCGTGCCATTGGCGATGGCGGTGAGAATATCGGTTGCGCGCCAGAGTAATTCGGTGCGATCGCGGGTGTAGTGCGCCAGCGTCGGGCGGGTGACGAACAGTGAGCCCGCGGGGCTCAGGCGCTGCAGGTCGAACGGCGGCACCGGGCCGCTGGCTGCGCCGAAGAGGGCGAGCATGCCGCGGATGCGCAGTGCTGCGAGGCTGGCTTCGAAGGTGGCCGCGCCGACACCGTCGTATGCCGCGGCGACACCGACGCCATCGGTCAGCGCGCGGACCCGCTCGGCGAGGTCGTCGGTGTAGCGCAGCACCTCGGCGGCGCCCGCTTCGCGCGACAGTTTTTCCTTCGCGTCCGAGGAGACGGTGGTGATCACCCGGACGCCGCGCGCGGCGGCGAGCTGGGTGAGCAGCAGGCCGACACCGCCCGCACCCGCGTGCACGAGCACGGTTTCGCCGGGTTCGGGCTTGTAGATCGATTCGAGGAGGTAGTGCGCGGTCATACCCTGCAGCAGCGCCGAGGCGGCAACCGGGGCGTCGACACCATCGGGCACCTTGATCGCGACCGCGGCCGGTACCGCGACCCGCTGGGCGTAACTGCCGGGCGCCGCGGCCCAGGCAACCCGATCGCCGACGGCGAATTCGGTCACATTCGCGCCGATCTCGGCCACCACACCGGTGCCTTCGGCACCGGGGACATAGGGAACTGCCTGCGGGTAGCGGCCGGTGCGGATGTAGGTGTCGATGAAGTTGATGCCGATCGCTTCGGTATCGACGAGCAGCTGATCCGGACCGATCTGCGGATCCGGCACCTCGACATAGTTCAGGACTTCGGGACCGCCATGTTCGGAAACCTGAATGGCATGCATGAGATCTGTTCTACACCCACGCGGGGTGGCCCCGAACGTACCGGCCAGTAAACTAACCGCCATGAGTTCTGATGTCGCCTTGGCCCCAGAGAAACTATCGGGTTCCGTCGTGGATTCGGTCAAGGGATTCGTCGCCGAGCACGGCGGCTCCGCCACCGCCGTCCTGCAGCCCATCGGCCGCCTCGGCGTGCGCGTCACGCTGGTCGGCTCCGACGGCATTCTCGGTGACCGCATGGTCGCGGACCTGGCGACGGCCAAGGAGCTGGTGGCCACCGTCAACGGACTCACCGAGGCCGACGAATGGGACCGCGAGCTGACCTCGATCGTCACTCCGCGCACCGGGCACTGGGCCAAGATGGCCGGTTGGGTCGCCCGCCAGACCCGTTTTCCGAAGGCGCGCAACGAGCACTGAGCCGTTTACGCTCCCGCGCTCGCGCTCTCTAATCCACCGGCTCGGCGCGGGAGTACGCGCAGGGCCAGCCGCGCGACCGGGCCCGCGAAGATGCCCGCGAGCCGGGTGTAGGGCCAGATCCCGATGATCAGCAGCAGGATCAGGCCGCGCCCCTGGTGGATGAGCGGGGCGTGCTGCATGGCCTCGGGATGCGGACTGATCGTGAACAGCGAGCGGAACCAGGCGAAAAGTGTTTCACCGGTTCGATATTCGCGCGTCGATGCCGGATCGAAATCGATGAGCACCCCGGACAGCAGTGCGGCGGCCAACGCCGGGAAGGTGATGCGATCGAGCGGGGTGATCAGGGGGTGCGCCGGGCCCGCGATCAGGTCGGGCAGGAACAGCAGCACTGCGCCGATCGCCGCCGCCGCTCCGCCGACGAGCAGCACGATCGTGATGACGACATGGATCGCACCGGCCGGGTGGGCGTGCGGTTGCGCGGTGAGCATATTGCCGACGCGTGCGATGACGATGAGGCATACCCCGTACCGGAACGCGGTCGTCCCGAAGCGCTGTTCGCGGTCCACCTCCGGGTCGCTGGTGTAGCTGCGAAAGCCATCGCGCCGGTAGCGCCACACGTGCCCCAGGATGAACGATATGAACGCGCCGTAGGGCAGCGCGATCCATAACAGCGATGTCACGGCGAGTTCGCTTTCCGCTTACCGACGATCGGACATATCAGATTCGCAGAGCCGCCGATGCCGAACAAGGGACCAACGGCCCTTACCGGAAGGTACGTCGCAGGTCAGCGGCGAGTCGTCGGGGGCTCGCCGCTGACGCACCGCTACTTCTGGAGTTCGACCTCGCCGTTCTGCTGTCCCTTCGTGCTGAGATTCATTGCGGGAAGCAGGGATTCGCGTGCGATCGAGGTGAGCGCACCGGCCTGCTGGATGATCTCGGCGAGCGCCGATGTCACGCCCTGCGCACCGTTGAGCACCGTGAATTGGTCGACATGTTCGAACGGGGCCGCCGCAGCGGCGACGATCTGGGGAAGTTTCTCGGCGATCTGCTGCGCGATGACGGCCTCCTGGTTCTGGCTCATCGCCGCGGCGCGCTGCTGGATACCCGCCGCTTCGGCGGCCATATGCGCACGTACCGCATCGGCCTCGGCCAGACCCCTTGCCTTGATGGCGTCGGCTTCGGCCTGACCGGTGAGCCGGGTGGCTTCCGCCTGCGCTGCGGCGCGCAGTTTGATCGCATCGGCCTCGGCCAGCGCCTGCATCTTCGTCTGTGCCGCAGCGGCTTCCGCGCGCAGGCGGGTCTCCTGGGCGTCGGCCTCGGCCTGGCTGATCCGGGCATCGCGGCCCGCGGTTGCCAGGGTGGTCTGGCGATAGGCCTCGGCGTCGGCGGGCTTGCGGATCTCGACCTGCAGCTGCTGTTCCTTCTGCTGCGCCTCGAGTTGCGCTACCCGCGTTGCCATTTCGACGACGGCCTGCCGGGCGGTGGCATCGGCGAGCGGACCCTGCTGGGCGGCCTCCTGACTCGCGCTGTCGACCTCGGCCTGATATCCGGCCTTCTTGATCTGGGTGTCGCGCACCGCGAGTGCGATCTGCGCCTGTGCGGCCTGTTCCTGTTCGATGGCCTCGCGCTCGGCATTGGCGCGGGCGATGCGCGCCTTCTGTTCCACCGCCGCCTGATGCGGAATCGCAAGGTTGGCAATGTAATTCGAACCGCTGGAGATGGACTGGATCTGAAAGCTGTCGATGACCAGCCCGAACGATTCCATCTCCTGGGAGCAGCGATCGCGGACCTGCTCGGAGAATTTGTCCTGATCGCTGATCATATCCTCGACCGTCATCGAGCCCGCGATCGCGCGCAGATGGCCGACGAAGACGTTTTGCACCTTGGTTTCCAGCTCTTCGGCCGGTCGGTCCAGGAAGCGGCGGGCCGCATTCGCGATGGACCGGTAGTCGTCACCGACCTTGTAGACCACCACACCCGCCAGTTGCAGACTGATCTTCTGCTGACTCACACAGGGCACGGTGATCTGACTTTCGTGCGCCTCCAATGAGATTCGGCGCACCTTGGTCAATCCGGGTGCGACCAGACTGCCGCGTCCGGTGACGATCCGGAACCCCATGCTCTCGCCGAAGGCCTGTCCTTCGCCCGCGCGGAAACCGGAAATGATCAGCGCCTCATCGGGTTCGGCGACTCGCCAGGAGAGCCGGAACAGGATGGCGGCAAGGAACAGCACCACAACGGCGATGCCGACGACGACCACTAGCAGGACGTCCATGATGAACCTTCATTTCAAGGGAGTGACTTCAACTGTTCGCCCACCCAGGCTCCCGACCACGAGCACCTGGGTATGCCTCGGAATGGTTGTCTCGCCGTCGGCAGGACGCGCGAGGAAACGTTCTGTCCCCGCCCGCACCTCGATCAAAACCTCGCCGAGATGGTCCGGCTTGATCGTCGCGGTCACCCGGGCGATCTTGCCGATCACGTCTGTCGCCACCGACACCTCCCTGCCGCGGTTCGACCACTCCACGGTAGACCTCGCGAAATGAGCGAGCCGTTCGCGCAAGCGATCTTTACAAATCCCTTATGCCTTCCAGTCTCGCGCCCTTGACGCTAATTCGCACGAACTGAATTTCCCGGGTTCATCCGGCCGTGCGAGGCGGGGGACCAAGATCAGGTCGAACTGCTGGCGGGCCGCTTTCGGGCGATGTCGCCTTGGCATCCCTATGATCTTGATAGGCCGACGGTGGACAGCCGTCCATCGAAACATCAATGGGTCATCAAACGAGCGACATCGGAATGGTGATGGGTGCCTGGTCTCGTGTTCGGCTCGTAGAGTAGGTGACGATGAACGCGGATAAGGCGAGTGAGCTGGCGGCTCGGCGGGTCGGCGCCGCGCACACCGACGCACACCAGCGTGTCGCGCTGGCCGAGAGCTGCTATCCACCGGAGCTGCGCGGCTACGGTCGCGCCGAAATCGCGTTCCTGCGTTGGGAACTCGCGCGCGGCGTACTCGATCCGGAGACCGGCAGCCCATGGTGGCGCGCCATCAACGACCGTCTGCTGCACGACAAACTAGAGGCCGCCCTGCTCCATCGGGACGGTGTCCGCGACGCGTCGACACCTGGTGCCCGGCTCTGGCTCGAATTCCTCATCGCGCCTTCTCCCGCGGCGTGGTACCGGGCGCACAACCGCAGCATTGTCTCCGGCTATTTGGCGCATCAGGAGTTGGCCGAGGCCGAGCTGCCCGCCGAGCGACTGATGATCAATGTGACGCTCATGCGGGTGCTGTTCACCCATGTGCTGGTGGCGCGGCCGACGCTGGCGCTGGGCCGGTTCGGCCGCCTCGGCGGCTGGTCGGCCGATCCGCGGCGCAGCTCGGTTCGCCTGTTCCTCGACCTGCGCAATGTATTTCCCGAGGTGTATCCGCTGACGGAATTGTCGGTCGACGCGGTACTCGCGCTGGAGGGCCGTGTCGCGCGGGCGCTGGACTACGGACTGATCGTCCCCAAGCTGGAGCGTGTATACGCCTTCGCCGCGGAGCATCTGGACGAGCCGATGATCGTCGGTCTCGTCGAGAACGGAGACCCGTGCTACGCGGGATTTCGCATCCAGCGCGCGCAGCTGGCATCGGATGCGCTGATCAGGACGCTTGCGCGGGTTACTCGGCCGCGGCCGTGATCTGTCCGGCGACCCATCGGCGCTGACCGTGTTCCAGCCTGTCAGTAGTCCCCGCGCACAAGGTTCTTCGGAGGTTCCCCGGCCGCGTATCGGGTGATTTCCGCAGCGACGACGGCGTATGCACGTTCGAGACTGCCCCTGCTGCTACCCGCGACGTGCGGCGTCAGCAGTAGACCGGGCGCTGTCCACAACGGGTGATCGGATGGCAGCGGCTCCGGGTCGGTGACGTCCAAGGCGGCGCGTAGCCGCCCTGACCGGAGTTCGGCGAGTAGTGCTCGGGTCTGCACTATGGGGCCCCGCGCGACGTTCACCAATATCGCGCCATCGGCCATCGCGGCGAGGAATTGCGCGTCGACCATGCCGATGGTCTGGTCGGTCACCGGAACCATCAGTACGACGGCGTCGTAATCGCCGAGCAGTTCCGGTAGTTCGTCGACGCCGTGCACCCCGTCTCTGGCCGTCGTGCCGACCAGCGTCAAGGTCGCATCGAAAGCCTCCAGCCTGCGGCGCAATTCGATAGCGAGATCACCCGCGCCGATGCCGAGAATTCGCTTGCCGGCCAGGGTGTCGGTCTGATGGTAGTGCCAGTGGCGCTGCCGTCGGGCATCGGCGAATTCGACCAGGTCGCGATAGATCGTCAGCAGTGCCGCGACAACCCATTCGGCGGAACTGCCACCATGTGCGCCGCGGGCATTCGACAGCATGACCCCGTCGGGCAGCCGACCGATCCACCGTTCGGTCCCGGCCGTGAGCATCTGCACCAGTCGCAGCTTCGGCAGTCCGGCCGGATCGATCGATTCGGGCCCGGTCAGAAACGCCGGAACCAGCACCTCCGCCAATTCCGCTGCGGCGGGCAATGGTTCACCCGGCGTGTACCGCACGGGGTGAATCCCATCGAGCCGGGCCAGCACGCCGACTCCGTAATCATCTGGCACAAGGACGGTGACCGGCATGTCTGCCAGACTAACCGCGCCCGCCGTTCCGGGCGCGATTGCATCCGATCATCGGATCTTTTCCGTGATGTCAACCTCCGGCTCCGCCGAAGCGGGCCAGTGTCTCCAGGATCGCGCGGCCCATGGCGGGACTGCCGGTATGGCCGGAGTCATCGATCACGCGCAGCTCAGAGCTCGGCCATGCCCGCGCCAATTGCCACGCTGAATAGAGGGGTCCGGACAGGTCGAGGCGGCCGTGAATCAGCACGGCCGGGATTTCTGCGAGCTTGTGCGCCTCGCGCAGCAGGACGCCGTCATCGAGCCACGCGGCGTTGGTGAAGTAGTGCGTACAGATCCGCACAAACGCCAGCATCGCATCGTCGGCGTTGGCGCTGTATTGCCCAGGAGTGCCGAGGTTTTCATGCGCGATGACCGCATCCTCCCAGGCGCACCAGTCCCGCGCGGCCTTGGCGCGGACCGCGGCGTCCGGGCTGTTCATGAGCCGGTTGTACGCTGCGACCAGATTCCCGTCGCGTTCGGCGGTGGGCACTCCATCCCGAAACGTCTCCCATGGGCCGGGTAATAACCGTGCGACACCGTGATACAGCCAATCGATCTCTTCTGGTCGAGTCATCGTGACGCCGACGAGCACGACCGCACTGACCCGTTCCGGATAACGCTGCGCGTACGCCAGGATCAGGGTGGATCCCCATGATCCGCCGTACAGTAGCCACCGATCGATGCCGAGATGTTCGCGCAGCCGCTCCATATCCGCGATCAAATGCGCAGTGGTGTTGTGCGCCATATCCACAGCGGGATCGGAGGCGTGTGGCACACTCTCCCCGCATCCGCGTTGATCGAACAATGCGATCCGATACACGCTGGGGTCGAACAACTTTCGCGGTCCGCGTCGCCCACCGCCGCCCGGGCCGCCGTGCACTACGAGCGCGGGTTTGCCTTTCGGGTTCCCGCTGGTCTCCCAATAGATCTGGTTCCCATCGCCCACGTCGAGGAGTCCGTGCTCATACGGCTCGATTTCGGGAAAGAGCGTGGCCGCTCGGGTACCCGCCCCTGCTGGATTCATCACCGCTGCGGTATCCGACCCGGCTGCGCTCATGTCCGCTCCTGTCATCGACGACGGCTTCGCCACTCCGGATGCCCTCGGCAATCTGTGGCTCAATGCCAGCTTGCCTGTCGAATGGGATCCACTGCTCGCCTTTGCGCAACGTGATACGTATGCATCCAGCCACCACCCGGTGCGCCAGCAGCGGTCATGGAGACGAGGGCGCGCCGGGTTTCGCATCCCTGTGTCGATGGGAGTTCGGCGCGATACAGGGCTGCGGGTTCGTACCGACTACGCCGACTGTTCGGCTGGGTTCGGGACCGGTGCCGAGATGTGTTCGCGAGTGCGCAATGACGCCCACAGTGCTGCGGTGGCGGCGGTGCAGGCGGCCGCGCCGCCGACGTGGGTGGCGACCAAGGCGGCCGGTACGTCGGTGAAGTACTGCACGACACCGACCAGGGACTGTGCACAAACCAGACCGAGCAGTACTAACAGGCGGGTGCGCACGGCGGGGGTGATGCCGACCGCGAAGAGGCCGAAGGTCAGGCCGATGAGCAGCGCGAGATAGCCGACCAGCAGTTGTGAGTGCAGGTGGACCAGGGTAACGATCTCGACCTGGAGGCGCTCGACGGGGCGCTCGATGCTCTTATCGCCCGCATGCGGTCCCGCGCCGGTGACCAGCGTGCCCGCGATGAGGACGGCGGCGAGTGCGATACCGCTCAGTCCGGTGAGCCAGCGCAGCGGTGTGGGTGCCTGGGTCACCTCGATGCCGTCATCGGGCTCGCTGACCTTCGCGAACATGACGACCGAGACCCACACCATCAGCATCGACGCCAGCAGATGCACCGAGACCGTCCACCACAGCAGTCCGGAGCGGACGGTGATACCGCCGATGACCGCCTGCAGCACGGTGCCGCCGGGCATGAGCCACGCGTACACCAGCACCTCGCGGCGGCGCCGGGCCCGGGTGACGGCGAGCACGATGAGTGCCGCGCACAGGGTCACCGCGAAGCTCAGCATGCGATTGCTGAACTCGACGGTCTGGTGCAGTACCGGAACCTCGGCGACGCCGGTCGGGGTGAAGCTGCCGGGGAAGCACTGCGGCCAGGTCGGACAGCCGAGTCCGGACGCGGTGACGCGCACGATCGCGCCGGTGACGGCGATCCCGGCCTGGGAGACGATGACCGCAACGGCGATCAATCGCTGCACCCGCAACGAGGGCAGCGGGAGCAGATCGACGAGTCGCAGAAATGCGCGATACAGCACGCAATGATGGTAGCCGGGCCGGTTGGACCGCCTGCAGGCGGTCTACTACATATCGTCGTTGCGAGCCCGAACTGCGTTGGGCCTGCACTTTCGAGGAAAGCCGATCGCCGGATTCGACTCGAACGCGCGGCCGGGTCCGACCTCAGTCGAAACGGAAGAAACGCGTAGCGAGGAAGCCGCTGATCGCGCCCCACGCGGCGAGCACCGCGATACCGAACCAGTCCACGCTGCTGCGCATGGCGTCTTCGAGGGTGACCGCCAGCGCCCCCGAGGGCACCAGCCGCACAAGCACATTCACCGCCGATGGCAGATCCTCGGATGCGAACACCACGCTCGCAATGCCGAGCATGGCGAACCACAGGATATTCGCCAGCGCCAGCACGATCTCCGCCTTGAGCGTGCCGCCGAGCAGCAGCCCCATTGCCGCGAAGGTGGCGGTGCCGAGCGCGATCACCAGCGCGCCGAGCCCGAGCCCGGCGAGGTCGGGCCGCCAACCGAGCGCGAATCCGATGGCGCCCAACAGGATTGCCTGCAGCACTACGACGATCAGGACCGCGGCGCTCTTGCCCGCCACGATGCCCCAGCGGGGGAGCGGGGTGGCCCCGAGGCGCTTGAGCGCGCCGTATCGCCGGTCGAATCCGACCGCGATGGCCTGTCCGGTGAAGGCGGTCGACATGACCGCAACCATCATTACCGCGGGCACGATCTTGTCGACCCGGTCGGTACCGAGGTCGCCGAAGGGCAACAGGCTGAGCCCGACCAGCAGGGTGATCGGTATGAACATGGTCAGCAGCAGCTGTTCGCCATTGCGCAGCAACAGGATCAGCTCGAGCCGGGTCTGTGCGGTCATCATCGCGATGCGGCTGCTCGGGCGCGGATCGGGGGTGAAGGTACCCGGTGCGAAGCGGTTCTCGACGCGATCTGGCTGGTTCATCCGCGTAGGTCCCGTCCGGTCAGTTCCAGGAAGACTTCCTCGAGGCGGCGCTGATCGATCCGGATATCGGTGGCCAGCACATTCTGCTGTGCGCACCATGCGGTCACCGTCGCCAGCACCTGCGGGTTGATCTCGCCCTCGACCAGATACGATCCCGGCGTCGTCTCGCGCGGGGAGAAGCCTTCTGGCAGTGCGGTTTTCAGCAGCCGCAGATCGAGTTTAGGTGGGGCGGTGAAGCGCAGCTGCCCGGCCGCGCCGTGTGCGGTCACCTCGGCGGGTGTTCCGGAGGCGACGATCTGCCCGTGATCGATGATCACCAGCTGGTCGGCGAGCTGCTCGGCCTCGTCCATCATGTGTGTGGTGAGCAGTACGCTCACTCCGTCGCGGCGCAGCGCGTCGATGAGCTCCCAGACGATCAGCCGGGCCTGGGCGTCCAGGCCCGCGGTCGGCTCGTCGAGGAAGACGATCTCTGGCTTCCCGACCAGCGCGCAGGCCAAGGCCAGCCGCTGCTGCTGACCGCCGGAGAGGCGACGGTAGGGGGTGCGCCGGTTGTCCTGCAGGCCAAGGGTTTTCAGCAACCAGTCCGGATCGAGCGGATCCGCCGAGTAGGCGGCGACCAGATCGAGCATCTCGCCCGCCCGCGCGCCCGGGTACGCGCCGCCGCCCTGCAGCATGACGCCGATGCGCGGGCGCAGCCGGTCGGAGTCGGCGATCGGATCGAGTCCGAGCACCCGGACCGAACCCGCATCCGGAGCGTGGAATCCCTCGCACATTTCCACGGTCGTGGTCTTGCCCGCCCCATTCGGCCCGAGCAGGGCCAGCACCTGCGCCCGTTCGACTTCGAAGCTGATCCCGTCGACCGCGGTGGTCTCGCCGTATCGCTTGACGACGCCGTCGATACAGACGGCTGGTCCCGAGGCTGCGGTCACCATCGCGCCTCGGTGCTCGGCTCCGTCGCGTCCAAGGGTGCTGTGCCCATTGTGCGCTCGCTTCGCTCCCTCACGGTGTCACACCGTAAGCGGTCGACGGATGTGACCGGGACGACACCCCTGCCAAGTCAGCTCGGTGGTCCGGCAGGACCGGCCGCGGCGGCCGCGGAGTCGGTGCCGGGCTGGTGCATCCGCCATGGCAGTGACTTGCGGGTTGCCAGAATCATCAACGCACACGTGAGGACCGTGATGCAGGCCGCATAGATAAGGACGAACGGGGGGATTTCGCTACCCGACGGCATGAGCATGACGCTGATCGCCGCCGAGGCGATCGTCGCCGGAACCCGGAAGGCGGGTCGGCTGGCCCAGGCCGCCAGCGGGACGATGCCCCAGAGCAGATACCAGGGCTGCACTACCGGAAACAGCAGGACAACCGCGCCGAAGGCGACACCCAGTGCACCGACCGGATGCAGCCGACCGCGCCACGTGGCCACCATCAGCCGCACCACGACCAGTGTTGCCGCGGCCGCCGCGATCGGGCGGGTAATGCTCAGCAGGGCGGTGGTGTGGTCGCCCAATCCCAGCAGGACGCCCCCGAATCCGGTGGCGACGCCGAGTGCGGTGGGCAGCGACATCCAACTGCGCACCGAGTTGGCCATGGTCAGGGTGTCTATCCACCCGAATCCGAGACCGCTGCCGAGACAGACCGCGAGCATGGCGGCGCCGGTGACGCAGCCGAGCAGCAGTGCCGAACTGAGTACGGCGCGCATATCGCCGCCCCATTTTCGGCTCAATGCCATCCACACGAACGCCAGCGCCAGCATCGACGGGATCTTGACGGTGGTGGACAGCGCGATCAGGGTGGTGCCCGCTAAGAGCAGCACGAGTGTGTGTCCGCGCATCGGGCCGGTATTGCTCAGGGCCGCCAGGCAGTATTCCAACCCGACCAGCATCAGGCCGAGCATCATCGCCTCGTTGTGCACACCGGATACCAGATGGAATATCACCAGCGGATTGACGGCGCCGAGCCACAGTGCGGCGACGGGTGATACTCGGCACCGCTGCGCCAGTCGGGGCAATGCCCAGACGATGCAGGCGACACCGATGAGCGCCAGCATCCGGTGCAGCAGTACCCCCGCGAGCATATTGTCGCCGACGATTTCGGCGATGCCCTTGCCCAGCCAGATTGATAGCGGTCCGTATGGCGCGGGCGAATTCTGCCAGATATTCGGGACGCTGCGAGTCAGAATATGGTCTTGGCCGAGGCCCTGTACCGGACCCACGTCGTAGGGGTCGAGCCCGTTCGCCGCGATCTCCCCCTGTGCCAGGTAAGAGTAGACGTCCTGGCTGAACATCGGCGGCGCGACCGACAGTGGGATGATCCAGAGCAGCAGGGTGCGGTCCAACTGCGAACGGCTGATCCGGCGAATACGATTGGACTGCAGGCCCAGAGCGAAGCGTCCGAGTAGCAGCCAGGCCAACATTACGATGACCGTGCCGACCATGGTCGTGGCCAGCCCGGAATTGTGTACCCGCGCAGGCAGCCCCAAAATGGCCCGGCCGTAGGTCGGATTCTGCAGCGTGGGCTGGGCGCCGAGCCCGAGGGCGCCGATGGCCATCATGACCGAACCGGTCGCGCCGAGCAGCCGGACCCGGCGCAGTTGCGCTGTCTCCTGCGGGTTGAGCTCGGCGGCTTCGGGTTCGTTGACGTGGAATGTGTCGCCGACGGTGTGGTCCGGCGGCACATCGAGTCCGATGATGCGACGACCCAGCGAAATGGCGGTGTTGATCGGTGCAGTCCGGCGCAGTCGAATCAGGGTGCTCGAGGTGTCCGACCGGCGTTCGACACCTTCTTCGCCGTGCTCGCCTGACATCACGCGGCCAGCGTAACCGATGCGACCGGCAGTTCCGGTGCTCCGCAGAACCGACCGGGGAGCACGTTCTCATGACGATCGGACCCGGGCGCACCCTCGACCGCCGTGCGCTGAACAGTGCCTCAGGATTTTGATCATCGAGGTGTGTCCTAAATCGCACTGGCAATTCTGCCGGATGTGAAGGTCTGCTGCGGTGCGGGAGGCGCAGGTGGTGAACCTGGTGCAGTCGCCTGTCCGCCGCCGAAGTGCTCCCGCGCAGGTCATCGGCATGGCAACTCAGGGCACCCTTATTAGATTCCGGGAAATAATTCCGTCACACTGGTGTTGTGAAAACCGTGGGTTTGCCGCACGACGAGGATGGAGGCACAGGTCGCCGTACCGGTGCCGCCTCTTCTGCTGCGCCCGCGACCCTGGTCACGAGCGGTGAGGGACACACCAGAGCCGCCGTTGTCCAACTGCTGCTCGAAGAGGGGCCGATCACCGCGACCGCGATCGGCACCAAGCTCGGCCTGACGCCAGCGGGTGTCCGTCGGCACCTGGACGCGCTGATCGAATCCGGTCAGGCGCGGGCGAGCCGCTCGGCGCCGTGGCAGCAGAAGGGCCGCGGCCGTCCGGCCAAGCAATACCAGCTCACGGCCGTCGGCCGGGGACGGCTCGGCCATGCCTATGACGATCTGGCCGGGGCGGCGATTCGGCAGCTCGGTGAGATCGGCGGCGAGCAGGCCATCACCGAATTCGCGCGCAGGCGGGCCAGGACCGTCGTCAAGGGCATCGAACCGGTCGCCGAGCACACCGCGGAGAACACCACCGCCAAGGCGGAGGAGATCGCGGAGGCCTTTACCGACGCCGGATTCGCCGCGTCCACCCGCAAGGTCGGCGCTGGCGTCCAGATCTGCCAGCACCACTGCCCGGTGGCTCACGTCGCCGAGGAATTCCCACAGCTGTGCGAGGCCGAACTCGAGGCCTTCCGGGACCTGCTCGGCACCCACGTACAGCGACTTGCGACGATCGCCAACGGTGATTGCGCGTGCACGACCCATGTGCCGCTGTTCGTTCTGCCTATTACCGATACCGAGAACGCTTCCGCTTCCCATAAGGCCGCTGCACAGCCCGCAGCGGTACGTACGAACGACTCCGGAAGGAGTGCCGAATGACGACGACCACCGACCAGGTGCAACCGCTCACTCAGGAAGAAACCATCGCTTCCCTGGGCAAATACGGTTACGGCTGGGCCGATTCGGATGAGGCCGGTGCCAGTGCGCAACGAGGCCTGTCCGAGGCTGT
>NZ_JBEXLC010000075.1:0-41361 GCF_040609795.1 Nocardia sp. NPDC004604 | reverse complement strand
ACCGCGCTGGACGTGCTCGCGCGAAACCACGCCGAGCCAGTACCGCTGCCCGGCCGCGCCACCGGTCATAAAATCGCTGCGCGACGCCGAGCGCCAGGCACAACCTGGAGGCGTTCCTGCGGATCATGGTCTTCGATCAGTCGCTGATCACCGATGAGCTGATCGATGAGCGTTTCGCTTCGGCGAGCACACCCGAGGCACTGGCCGCGACCAGGGCGATGGGAAAGTCGTTCGCCGGATCCGATTTCGAGCAGGGCATGATCTGGCGCGACGCCTATAAGCTGCGTCAGCCGGTGCTGCTGATCTGGGGCCGGGAGGATCGGGTGAATCCGCTCGATGGCGCACTGGTCGCGACGAAGATGATTCCACGGGTGCAGCTGCACGTATTCGGTGCTTGCGGACACTGGGCCCAGCTGGAAAAGTTCGATGAATTCAACCGGCTGGCAACGGACTTCCTTGCTGGTGTGAAGGAGAAGTGATGAGCATTCGATCACTGGCGTATCTGCGCATCGAGGCCACCGATATGGCGGCCTGGCGCGAATACGGGCTCAAGGTGCTCGGCATGGTCGAGGGCAAGGGCGGCGATCCAGAGGCGCTGTACCTGCGTATGGACGACTTTCCGGCACGCCTGGTCATCGTGCCCGGCGATAAGGACCGGCTGCAGGTCTCCGGCTGGGAGACCGCCAATGCCGCTGATCTGCAGGACATTCGGGACCGGCTGGATGCGGCCGGGGTGCCGTTCAAGGAGGGCACCGCGCAGGAGAAGGCCGATCGCCGGGTCTACGACCTGATTTCGTTCGAGGATCCCTCCGGCAACACCCTGGAGGCCTTTCACGGTGCGGCACTGGAGCATCGGCGCGTGGTCAGCCCGTACGGGCACCGGTTCGTCACGGGCGAACAGGGACTCGGCCATGTGGTGCTCAGCACCAAGGACGATGCGGCCGCGCTGACCTTCTACCGCGATGTGCTCGGCTTCCGTTTGCGCGACTCGATGCGGCTGCCACCGCAGATGGTCGGACGTCCGGCCGACGGCGAACCGGCCTGGCTGCGCTTCTTCGGCTGCAATCCGCGGCACCACTCGCTGGCCTTCCTGCCCATGCCGACCCCGAGCGGCATCGTGCACCTCATGCTCGAGGTGGAGGGGTCCGACGATGTCGGGCTCTGCCTGGACCGCGCGCTGCGCAAGAAGGTGAAGATGTCGGCGACGCTCGGCAGGCACGTCAACGACAAGATGCTGTCGTTCTATATGAAGACACCTGGCGGATTCGATGTCGAATTCGGCTGTGAAGGTTTGGAAGTCGATGACGACGACTGGATCGCCAGGGAATCGACTGCGGTCAGCCTGTGGGGTCACGACTTCACGGTCGGACAGCGGCAGCAGTAATGAGTGACAGGGCGAGCGACGATACGGGCGGGAAGACCATGACAATCGACGAATACCCCGCGATCGACGGACGGCAGTTCCGAAATGTCCTTGGGCAGTTCTGCACCGGTATCACGGTGATCACCACCTTCGATGCCGACAGCGCCCCGATCGGCTTCGCCTGCCAGTCCTTCGCCGCCCTGTCCCTCGACCCACCCCTGGTCCTGTTCTGCCCGACCAAGACCTCCCGGTCCTGGGCGGCCATCGAAGAGTCCGGACGTTTCTGCGTGAACGTCCTGGCCGAAGAGCAGCAGCAGCTGTGCGCCCGCTTCGGTTCCCGCGAACCCGATAAATTCGCCGAAACCAGCTGGCACACCTCGGAACTGGAGCTCCCGCTCCTGGACGACGCCCTGGCCACCATCCAGTGCAAGGTGGACAGCGTCGTCGACGGCGGCGATCACTACATAGTGATCGGCCGAGTCCTGGCCCTGTCGGAGTCGACCAGCTCCGGCAGGCCGCTGTTGTTCTACCGTGGGCAGTACACGGCCATCGAACCGGAAAAGACCGTCCCCGCCCCCTGGCGCCACGACCTGGAGCATTTCCTCACCACCACAACGCTGGACACCTGGCTCTAGCGCTGCGGCGTATGTATGAGTCGAATCGCCTTCGCACGGACCATCATTCGTCTATGTAGGCGCCCCAGTGGCCCGACCCGAAGTAACTCGGGTCGGGCCACAGCTGCGTTAGATGGTCAGGTTGTGGGACGGGTGCTGCGGAAGGTCAGGGCGACTGCGAAGGTCAAGGCGGCAATGCCCACCGCTGCGGCGAAGGCGGTGGTAATGCCGCTGACCAGGGCGTGCTGTGCCGAACCTCCGGCATTGCGGGAGGCGGTGCCGAAGATGGTGACCAGGATGGCGAGGCCGAGGGAGGCGCCGGTCTGCTGGAGGGTTTGCAGTGCGCCGCCCGCGGCACCGGCTTCGGCCGGGGGCACGCTCGACATGATGATCACATTGAGCGGTGAGAAGGCAAGGCCGATACCGCATCCCATCAGGATCATGGCGACGAACAGCAGTGGGAAGTAGCCGCTGTCGACCGTCAGTCGGGTCAGCAGGGCCAGACCGGCCGCCATCGATATCGTGCCGACCACGGTCACCGGTTTCGGACCGAAGCGCGGCAGCAACCGCGGAATGAGCCGGATCATGGTGAACATCAGCAGTGCGGTCGGCATGAAGGCGAAACCCGTTGCCAGCGCAGACAATCCGCGCACTTCCTGCAGGTATTGGGTGAGGAAGAAGAACATCGACATACCGGCCATCGGGCCGAGGAACATATTGGCGTAGGCCGCGGCGCGATTGCGGTCGAGGAACAGCCGCAATGGCAATAGGGGCTGGGCCGTTCGCGCCTCGATGGTCAGGAAGGCGGCGACCGATGCCGCGCCGACCGCCAGCCAAATAACCGTTCCCGCATCGCCCCAGCCGTGTGACGCGGCGCTGATGAAGCCGTAGACCAGCGCGGCGACGCCGCCGGTGGCGGTCACTGCACCGGGCAGGTCGAGGCGCGCGGGCTGACGCTCGACGATCGGCAGATAGCGCAGCGCGAGCACGACCACGGCCAGGCCGAAGGGCACATTGATGAACAGTGCGGAGCGCCAGCTCAGCCATTCGGTCAGCAGTCCGCCGACTATGAGGCCGATCGCGAAACCCGCACTGGACATGCCGGAGAACAATGCGAGTACCCGCATCCTGGCCTTGGGTTCGCTGAATGTGGTGGTCAGCAGCGCGAGGGTGCTCGGCCCCGCCATGGCACCGCCGATGCCCTGTACGACACGGGCGATGAGCAGCCAGGTCGCCGATGGCGCCAGTCCGCCCGCCAGCGAGGCGAGTGTGAACAGTGCCGTACCGGCGATGAACAGGTTGCGGCGGCCGAACAGATCACCGGCGCGGCCGCCGAGCAGCAGCAGCCCGCCGAAGACCAGGGTGTAGGCATTCATCACCCAGGACAGGTTCGTCGCGGTGAAGTGCAGGTCGGTGCGGATGCGCGGCAGCGCCACATTCATCACCGTGATGTCGAGGATGATCATCAATTGGCAGGTCAGCAGGGTGACCAGCACGATGCCGGAGCGGAGCCGACCGGCTGTCGGGATGGCGGACGCGCGGGTATCCGCGGAGAGGGTGGTGGACAAAGAACGCTCCATCGCATGAGATTCAAGCGGAGGTAGCCTCCGTTTTGGATGGAGCTATCATATGGAGGGTTCCTCCAGTTACGCAACTCTATCTGGAGGGTCCTTCCGTTTTCCACTGGAGGGAATATGGCAGCACCGTCGACCGGACGGCCGATGCGCGCGGACGCCCGGCGCAACTACGAGCGGATCGTGACGACCGCTCAGGAGGCGTTCGCCGAACAAGGCCCCGAGGCGCCGCTGGAAGAGATCGCGCGCCGCGCCGGTGTCGGCATCGGTACGCTCTACCGGCACTTTCCGAGCCGCGAGGTGCTGGTCGAGGCCGTATACCGTTCCAGCATCGAACAATTGAGTGCCCGCGCCCACGACCTGCTCGAAACCCGTCCGGCTGCCGAGGCTTTCGAGCAGTGGCTGCGCGAACAGGTGCAATGGGTGATGGACAACCGCAGCCTCGCAACCACCCTGAAGGCCGGAATGGACAAGGGCTCGCCGACCTTCCAGCTGTGCCGGACTCTGATCACCGATGCAGCGGGCGCACTCCTGCAGGCGGCACAGGATGCCGGCGAAATCCGGCGCGATATCGAGCCGCGCGATCTGCTCAGATTCGGCCATGGCATCGGGGTCGCGTGCGAAACGGTGCCCGAAGCCGCCGATCGGATGCTCACCGTGACGCTGGACGGTATGCGCGCGTCGGACTGAACGTGCTGTGGCGGAAAGCCGAGGTGTCTCGTTGAATTCACGGTAAGCACGCCCGCGCGCGATCGCAACCGAATTATCGGACCGCACCCGCGGCGGGCCAGGTGTGCGATGTGCACGTGGCGACATCCGGCAATTCTTCTGCCAGGAAAACGGTTTGGGCCATCATCTTGAAGCCGGACATCTGTTCGCGGAAAACCTCGATGGACTCTTCCGGATGCACCGAATCGATGACCGCATGTGGGCCGATGGCATTGAACTGGTGGCTGACGCCGCGCGGAATCTGCATATCGACGAAGGAGCATGGCGGGACGATCAGGTTGTATCTGGTGCGGTGCAGGCCGGGCGGCGTATCCGGTAGTTCGTCCTCGAATTCGCTCGGCACGAAAGGCGTAACGCCGACGACATCGGTCACCCGGAACGGCGAGAGGCTGCTCACCCGGATGTGGGTGTCGGGACCGGTCATCATCCGGACGAAGCGCAGGCCGGTGTGCAAATGCATGCGCGAGCAGATGCCGCGTTCCTCGGCATTATAGAAATCCATGAGGTAGCGGTCGGCGAAGAAGCCGTCGAAGGGGGTTTCGATCATATAGACGTCGCCCTCTTCGAAGGTCTGGGACCGGACGATGCCATCCGCATCGGGGGTGGTGGCGGCACGACTCGCCTTGGCATTGCGGACTATCTGGGCGAACGCTTGGACGACCACCGCGGCGACCTCGGCCGGAAATTGCGCGACGGGCGTGACGACATTGCATCCCGCATCCTGGAATTCGGCGAGGTCGTGGATTTCGTTCTCATCGTCTGCGCGGTACTTGATTCGCGGATCGGACATGCGGCTCCTCGGTGCTACTCCAACGGACGAATGCGGGTCACGGCCCAACGTCGAAGGAACGCAACCACAGCTCCAACGACAGCACCAGCCACAACTTGCCGCCCTGTCGCGGCAGCAGCGCGCCGTCACCGCGCAACCACGAGCGGATGGTGTCCTCGCGGAACAGGCCACGCGCCCGGGCCGACGAGCCGAGCAGCAGGTCGTGGCCGAGTTCGCGCAGCGGTCCGGAGAGCCACTGCTGCACCGGCACTCGCATACCGCTCTTCGGACGGTCCACAATGGTGCCCGGAAGTAGGTCTCGCACAGCCTGCTTGAGAATCCACTTCTCGCTGGTACCGGCCAGCTTGTACCGACCGGGCACGCGGAAGGCGTGGTCGATCACGGCGCGGTCGAACAGCGGCGCACGTCCCTCCAAACCGCTTGCGGCGGTCAGTCGTTCGACCTTGGTCAGGATGTGATGTGCGCCCTTGGTGCGCAGATTCGTATGCAGCAACTGGTTGAGCAGGCCGGTCATTCGCCCCTGGCGCAGGTACGGGGCGATCAGCTCGGTCAGCGGTGGCGCATCGGTGAGTGCGGTCAGCACGTCGGGGCTCAGTAGCACCGGCAGGTCGCTGTAGCACTTGCGGTAGCTGTCCAGATAGGCCGCAGCCCTGGCGTCGGGAGCCGGATCGTCGCGGGACAATTCGAAGATCAGCATCGGCAGGTTCTTGGGACCGCCGAAGACCGGGTCGCCGCCCTCGCCATTGAGCACCACCCGAATACCGTCCGCGGCAACGGCTTCGGCGAGCATCAGATTCGGTACGGTGAGCGGATCGCCGACCGGGCAGTCCAGCAGCGATACCGTCTCCGCCAGTCGCGATGCGACCGTCGCACCTGGCACGGTGAGTATTCGATGTTCGGTATTGCAGTGCGTGGCAACGAGACCGGAGTAGGCGAGTTCGTTCGGTGTGGTGCCGCCGAAGCTGATGGAATACGACCGCACGCGCTGATCGTGCAGCTTGGCGGCGAGCGCAGTGACCAGACTGCTGTCGATACCGCCGGAGAGCAGCACCGCGACCGGTTCGCACGCGGGCAGGCGCCGGGCGACCGCGTCCTCGAGCAGTTCACGCAGTGTCAGCGCGTGGTCGGCGGCCGAGCGCGCGTCCTCGATTTCGATCGGCTCCCAGTAGGTTTCCTCGGTCATCGAGCCGTCGTCGTGCAGGCGAACGCAGCGGCCGGGCAGGACCTCGCTGATATCGCGCAGCAGCGTCTCGCGGCCCGGCAGGTAGGCGAAGGTGAGGAATGACCGAACCGCGGGTAGATGCAGTCCGGTGCGCAGTGCGGGCCAGCGGTGCAGTGCGCGCAGCGAGGTGGATGCGGCCCAGCCATGGCCTGCGCGCGCGTGGAAGAGCGTGCGGGTGCCGACGTGGTCGCGGATCAACACCAGATCGGTACCGTCGGCGATGGCCAGTGCGAACATGCCGTCCGCTGTGGCGATTCCGTCGAGTCCGAAACGGGCGTAGCAGTGCAATAGCAGTTCGCCGTCGGCGCAGTCCGGTGATACGTCCGCGCCGAGTCGGGCACGCAGCCGGGCGGCGTTGAACAGCGTGACCTCACCGACCGCGGTCAATGCACCGACGGTGAAGGGCCCCGCCGCGATGCCGGGACCTTCGAGCAACCCCAGCGCATGACGACCGATGACCGACACCGGATCACCGCCGACCGCCCGCACCTGACCGGCCGGGTCATCCGGCATCTGGAAAGCACACCAACGAGACATGGTTCCCCTCAGCCGAAATCGCCGCCGTCATCCCGGCCGTCATCGTCCCAGCCGCCATAATCGCCGCCCCCGTCACTGGAACCGGACGACTGCGCAACCGCCTGTCGGCGCAGTTCCTCCTCTTCCTCGGCGGTCAGCGAAATCGGCGGCATAACCAGCGCGCCCAGCAGTGCGCCCGCGGCCACAGTCGCACCGAGCCGACCACCGAACGAGGATCGATTCACCGTCAGCACACCGTCACCCCACAGCGTGCGCCCGAAACCCGCCTCCCGCCCGTACACAACGGATCCATTGCGGTACACGCGTTTCACGATCTTCGGACCGAGCGCCTCATCGGTCCCAGCGCCACCTCGATCATCACGCCACGACACGACCCCCTGCGCATCACGAGTCCGCCACTCCTGACGCCCATCGGCATAGCGCCGATGCACGGACCCATCTGCAAGCAATTCATCGGTATAGGTGATCTGCCGATGCTCCGACACGGCACTCCCCTTTCCTGCGTCGGGCCAGACCAACAAGCCCGTAGTCCTGCGTAGTTCGGTCACATGCGTTATCAGCACGCGCACCCCGCAAACCAAGCGATGCACTGCGCGGCACCGACGGCGTCCCACTCGATCCAGCGGGCGTGCCACAGCCATATTCTCCCCGTGATCGACCGACCGCCAGCACACCCTGCTGACCCACGGCGGCATGGAAACTCATGCGGCGGGCCAGGTCAGGAAGCCTGCTTTTCGGGCGCGGCGTAGCTCGGTGAAGGTGCGTCGGGGTGGGCGGACCTCACGGACGAGGCGGTGGACCGTACGCAGCAGCGAGGCCGGGCGCACTGCTTCGACCTCGATGTACCGGCCGCGGCGCAGCCATGCGCGTTCCCACGAATCCAGCTGGGCCGCATACATGTTCGGCACCGGTCCACGGACATGGGGCAGGTGTAGTGTGCCTGCTTGGCGCGGGCGTAGGCCCAAGGGGACGACTCGTACGCCGTCGGGGATTTCGGTCAGTTCCCTCAGCCGTGCTGGGAAGGTGAGTCCGGCAGCGTTCGCATCGTGCAGCAGATAGATGGTGCCCTGGACGCTTGCGAGCATGCCTGCGATGCCGGGATCGAGGGGGAGTTCGGCTGCGCTGAGTACCGGACATGCGGATTCCATCGGTAATCCGTTGGCGCGCAGCATTTGTGCGATTGCATCCGATTCGCAGACGAGCAGCCGCGGTAGGCCGTAGTCGAACAGGTCCGGTTCGGGTGTGTGCCGTCCGGCTCGGGTTGACTCCGGTGGCGCGAGCGTCAAAAGACCTGGCAGCTCGCCGTGGCGGTCGAGCGCGGTGCGAAACGACGCGTAGCTCAGCGGTGCGGGGACCGTGAATGCGAAGCGCCGTGGGATCCGATGCACCGGTGTGATGATTCGGCACACCTCGTAATAGAGCTGGCGCTCGGTGAATCGGATACCGCTCGGCGCGGCGGCTCGCTCGGCGGCGATGCGCAGCAGCCGATCGAGCATATGCGGTTTCACCCGGCCGGCCACGTGAGGAAACCTACCTCGCGGGCGCGCCGTCGCTCCGGATCGGCCGCATCCTCGACCCGCTCGACCGCCCGTTCGAGCACCGCGAGCAGTTTCGCCGGCGCAATCGCGGCGATCGGCGACCACCACCCTTCGGCGAGCCATTCGATCTCCGCCGCCGAGAGCGCTTCCCCGCGCAGAAATGCGGTATCGGACTCCGGCGGTCGAGGCTCACGCAGCCGCAGCGCCGAGGCATTGGCCAGTACCGCGCGCGGCCACAGACCGACCGGCACGACCCGGGTACCGAGCGCCACCCGAGCCTGTCCGGCCAGGGCGACACCGGCCAGACTGGCATCGTGCAGCACGATCACCGGCACATCCGGTGGCAGCCGATCGATGCGATCCGATAGGGCCATATCCCAGGTCCGCGACACATCGTTCGCGGCAAGGCAGGCCAGCACGCTCACATCCGGGCACAGCACGGCGAATCGGGGCCGCTGCACGGCGGGTGGTTTCACCAGCGATTCGTCCACCGAGCCGGGCGGCGGACCGTTGTAGATCGGGGCCCACCGGCCGACCACATCCCGACGGAAGACGTTGTACGACACCAGCATTCGGACCGAGGCCCGACTCAGGAACCAGGGCCGCACGAACTGCAGACCGACAATGGCCAGCGCCAGCACCAGCGCACCGAGCGGAATCACCACCCCCGCCGGTGCCGCGCCACTGACCATCAGGAAGAAGGCCACCACCACAATGGCCACCGAACCCCCGATGCGCACCCGCTTGAACACCTGTAGCACATCCGGAACCTTCTTGCGCCCCGCCGCATACCAGAGCTGCGTCAAGGTATACCGCAGCCCCCGCCCGTCCCCGAGCCGCTCGGCCAGCTTGCGCATCCGAATATCGTGCAGCCCGAACGGACTTTCCTTCGGCTCCAGCGCAAACTCCCGCTTACAAGTCGAACAGCGCCGCCCCCCACGCTCCTTGCGCAACAGATTCGCATTGCAATGCGGACAGATCACGCCTCATAGTCTCCGATTCCCCCACCACCCGCGACCCCAAAATTCCAATGTTCACCGACCCGTCAGCGACCGACGCATATCCGCTGGGCACCGCGCATAAGTTGCAGCCTGTGCGCGGTACCCACTGGATATGCGGCACCCCACGCAAAGGCCGCGACCAGTCGGGGACCGGTCGCGGCCTTGCGGTCCGGGTCAGGCGGAGACGGTGGCCTCGCGCTGGAGTTCGAGGGCGATATCGATCAGCTGGTCCTCCTGGCCGCCGACGAGTTTGCGCTTGCCTGCGCGGACCAGCATCTCGGCGGCGGAGACGCCGTAGCGTTCGGCCTGACGTTCGGCGTGCTTGAGGAAGCTGGAGTACACGCCTGCGTAGCCCATCATCAGTGCCTGGCGGTCCAGCAGGCATTCCTGCGGCATGACCGGGCGGACCACGTCCTCGGCCGCATCGGCGATCGCGAAGAAGTCGATACCGGTCTTGATGCCGAGCTTGTCGCAGACGCCGACGAATGCCTCAACCGGTGTATTGCCCGCGCCAGCGCCGAATCGCCTTGCGCTGCCGTCGATTTGCTTCGCGCCCGCGCGAACAGCATAGACGGAGTTGGCAACAGCCAGGTCCAGGTTCTCGTGCCCGTGGAAGCCGACCTGGGCATCATCGCCGAGTTCGGCAACCAGCGCGGCGACCCGGTCCGAAACCTGTTCGAGCACAAGCGCACCCGCGGAGTCCACCACGTAGACGCACTGGCAACCCGCGTCGGCCATGATGCGGGCCTGCTTGGCCAGCGCTTCCGGCGGCTGGGTATGCGACATCATCAGGAAGCCGACGGTTTCCAGTCCCAGCTCGCGCGCAAGACCGAAATGCTGGATCGACACATCCGCCTCGGTGCAGTGCGTGGCGATGCGGCAGATCGAGGCACCGTTGTCCTGGGAGATCTTGATGTCCTCCTTGACGCCGACGCCGGGCAGCATGAGCACCGCGATCTTGGCCTGCTTGGCCGTCTCCGCCGCGATCTTGACCAGCTCCTGCTCGGGAGTGTGCGAGAAGCCGTAGTTGAACGACGAGCCGCCGAGTCCGTCGCCGTGGGTCACCTCGATGACCGGCACACCGGCGCCGTCCAACGCGCCGACGATATTGCGCACATCGTCGACGGTGAACTGGTGGCGCTTGTGGTGCGAGCCGTCACGCAGTGAGGTATCGGTGACGCGGATGTCGAGTTCTGCTGAATAGACCATATCGAAGGCTCCTTTACACCCGGGCCGACAGAATCTGCTGTGCCATGACCTCGCCGACCTGGGTGGCGGCGGCGGTCATGATGTCGAGGTTGCCCGCGTACGGCGGCAGGAAGTCACCGGCGCCCTCGACCTCGACGAAGACCGAAACCTTCGCCATACCACCGGAAACCACCGACGGCGGGTCGAACTGCGGCTCGTTCAGCAGCCGGTAGCCGGGCACGTACTTCTGGATGTCTTCGACCATCCGATGGATGGAATCGGCGATCGCATCGGTATCGGCATCCTCCGGGATCGCGCAGAAGATGGTGTCGCGCATGATCATCGGCGGTTCGGCCGGGTTCAGAATGATGATCGCCTTGCCGCGCTGCGCGCCGCCGATCGTCTCCACACCACGCGAGGTGGTCTTGGTGAACTCATCGATATTGGCGCGGGTGCCCGGTCCGGCGGAGACCGACGATACCGAGGCCACGATCTCGGCGTAGGGCACCGGCACCACGCGCGATACCGCCGCGACGATCGGAATGGTGGCCTGACCACCGCAGGTGATCATATTGACGTTCGGCGCATCGAGATTCGCACCGACCAGGTTCACCGGCGGTACGACCGCGGGCCCGACGGCGGCGGGGGTGAGGTCGACCGCGCGGATCCCGGCCTCGGCATATTTGGGTGCCGCGGCGCGATGCACATACGCCGAGGTCGCCTCGAAGACGAGATCGGGCAGTTCCGACTGCGCGAGCAACCAGTCAACGCCCTCGTGCGAGGTCTCCAGCCCGAGCCCGCGGGCGCGCTTCAAACCCTCGCTCTCCGGGTCGATTCCGATCATCCACTTTGGTTCCACCGTGGTGGAGCGCAGCAGTTTGTACAGCAGATCGGTGCTGATATTGCCGGATCCGACGATCGCGGCGGTGACGGTCCCCGTTTCGGACACGGCCAGCCTCCTATTTGAATTGCAAACGGACAGAACCGAGTCCGGCGAACTCGGCATGGAACGAATCACCCGCACGGGCGTCGATGGCGCGGGTGCAGGAGCCGGGCAGCACGATGTCGCCCGCCTTCAGCCGCACCCCGAAACTGGCCACCTTGCGGGCCAGCCAGGCCACCGCGATGACCGGATCGCCGAGCACGGCATCGCTGCGGCCCTCGGCGATCACCTCGCCATTGCGGGTGAGCACGGCGTCGATGGCCTTGATATCAATGTCTTTCGGCGCGACTCGCGCCGCGCCGAGTACGAAACCGGCCGACGACGCGTTATCGGAAATGGTGTCGGCCAGCCCGATCTGCCAATCCTTGATCCGCGAATCGATCAGCTCGATGGACGGCGCATACGCGACCGTCGCGGCGAGCACATCGGCCTCGGTGCAATCGGCACCGGGCAGATCCGCGCCGAGGATGAAGCCGACCTCGACCTCCACCCGGGGGATCAGATAGCGCGAGGTCTCGACCGGAACATCCTCGAATACCTGCATATCCGCGAGCAGATGACCGTAGTCGGGTTCGTCGACACCCATCATCTGCTGCATGGCGAGCGAGGACAGCCCGACCTTGTGCCCAACCACCTTCGCGCCATTGTCGAGCTTGCGCCGGATGTTGATCAGCTGGATCTCGTAGGCGTCCACGACATCGATATCGAGATGCCTGGCGATGAGGGGTTCGATGCCGACCCGGTCGCGCTCGGCGACGTCGAGTTCATCGGCCAATTCGATTCGTACCGCGTCGGACAGCACGCTAATTTCCTTCCACTGTTGTCGCTTCGGGCACGGCTGCCCGCGAAAGCCCGTCGACACCTGCCGCGAACCTGCCCGCACGCCGACCGGAGAAAATGCAGTCGGCCAGGGACAATCCGCTGACGTAGGAGTCCGAGCAAATACCGACCGCGGTCCGCCCGGCCGCGAACAGGCCGGGAATATCGGTTCCGGCAGTCGATTGCACGGCTCCGGTGCTCTCGTCGACGACCACGCCGCCGAGGGTGAGCATCGGACACGGGTTGATGACGCTCGGCTTGATACCCACGTCCAACAACCAGAACGGCCCGGCCCCCACAGTTTTGGTGAACTCCGCGGGCTTGCCGACCGGATCGGGCGCGCCGTTCTCGATGGCGGCATTGTGCTCGGCGACGGTGGCACGCAGCCCGTCGGCATTGATACCGGCCTTCGCCGCGGCGGCGTCCAGGGTCGCGCCGCGCACCGCGGTCCGCCGCATCGCCTCGAACTGCCCGCGCTGGAACCAGGCCGACTGCGTCCGGATCTGCCCGATCGCGGTCCGCATGAGCTTGTCGTCGGCGAGCAGCCAGCCCTTGCCGTCGTGTTCGGTGATCAACGCGTGGCCGACCGCGGCACCGTAGCGGGTCTCATCGATGACCCGGCGGCCGTCCGCGTCGACCAGTACCGAACCGGTAAAAGCGCTGGGCGGCAAGATGAACCGCCACGCCGAGATATTCCCCATCCGATCCGTCGCAGCACCGACCTGCCGGGCCATCCGGATCCCGCTGCCGTCATCGGCGGTGGTGCCGAGTGCGAGTCCGCCGCGGTAGCGCGGCCCGTATTCGCGCAGCATGTCCCGATTCGCGATGAACCCGCCCGCGCTGAGTACCACACCGCGGCGGGCCTGGATCCGAATCGTGGTGCGGTAGCGGCGATCCAGCTTCACCAGCCGACGCTCCAGCGCCTTGCGCAGCGGCGGGTAGTAGATGCCTGGCTTGGCCGCGATTTTCGCCATCCGGGCGTAGCGGTCCCGGACCGCTCCCGGGGCGTCGCGCAGGGTCTCGCATTCGACGCCGATCACCGTGCCGTTGTCATCGACGATCAATCGGGTTGCCTGCGTGAGGGCTTCCACCCGAACCCCGCGCCGCGCGGCCGAGGCGGCCAGTGGACCGGTGAGCTTCTTACCCGAGGTGCCCTTGCCCTTGACGCGGTGTCCGCGCTGGGCGGGCACCGCGACCTCACGCCCGTAACCGGAGACCTCGCTGCCCGAGTAGTAGAGGTAGTAGCTGTCATTGGGGTACGACGTCTTGTACGGACACAGCGACGCCTCGAACGGCACCCCGTGCCCCTGCAACCATTCGATCATCGCGGGGCTCTCGGCGACGAATCGCCGCAGCGTCTCGGGCCTGACGGCGGTGCCGACTTCACGCTCGAGATAGGCCAGCATCTGCTCCGGTGTATCGCGCACACCCGCCTCGTGCTGCACCGATGTGCCGCCGCCCGCGTAGATGATGCCGCCGGACAGTGCCGACGCGCCGCCACCGGTGAAGCGCTCCAGCACCAGCACCTGAGCTCCCGCATCCGTCGCTTCCAGCGCGGCCGCCGCACCCGCGGCGCCGAATCCGACGACGACCACGTCGGCGGCCAGGTCCCATTCGAGGCCCATGTACATCACTCCGGTCAGAAACTGAAACAAGTTTTCTCGACGAATGGAACGCCGAGCAAGTCTTCTGCCACTCAACATAGACCAAATGTGCCCCCATTCTATAACGTGTTCTACATGACTGATCCGGTTAATGATCCACAGAGCTACGACGTGGTGGTGGTCGGCAGTGGTGCTGCAGGTATGACCGCCGCCCTTGCCGCAGCCCACCATGGACTGAGTGCGGTGATCATTGAGAAGGCCGCGCACTACGGCGGGTCGACCGCGCGCTCGGGTGGCGGTGTGTGGATCCCCGGCAACAAGGCGCTCGCGGCGTCCGGCCGGCCCGATGACCGTGAGGATGCACGCACCTACCTGCACAGCATCATCGGTGACGTGGTGCCGAAGGACCGGATCGACACCTACATCGACCGCGGTGCGGAGGCCTTCGACTTCGTCCTCGACCACACGCCGCTGAAGATGAAGTGGGTGCCCGGCTACTCCGACTACTACCCGGAGGCTCCGGGCGGCCTCGGCGCTGGACGCTCGTGCGAACCCGCGCCGTTCGACGCCAAGGTCCTCGGCGAGGAGCGGTTCAATCTGGAGCCGCCGTACGCCAAGGCTCCGCTGAATGTGGTCGTCATGCAGGCCGATTTCGTGCGACTCAATCTGATCCGCCGCCACCCGAAGGGCATTATGCGGGCGATGCGGGTCGGCGCCCGCACCTATTTCGCCAAGTGGACCGGTAAGCACATCCTCGGCATGGGGCAGGCCATTATCGCCGCCATGCGCAAGGGGCTCCTGGATGCGAATGTGCCGCTGCTGCTGAACACTCCGCTGACCAAGCTCATTGTGGAAGACGGCGTGGTCACCGGCGTCGAGGCCGAGCACAACGGCGAGCCGGTGCGGTTCACCGCCAAGTACGGGGTGTTGCTGGCCAGCGGCGGTTTCGAGCACAACGCCGAAATGCGCACCAAGTACCAGCGCCAGCCCATCACCACCGAGTGGACCACCGGTGCGGCCGCCAATACCGGCGACGGCATCAATGCGGGCATGGATGTGGGCGCCGCGGTCGGCTTCATGGAGGATTCCTGGTGGGGGCCGACCATCTTCAAGGGCGGTAAGCCCTGGTTCGCACTGGCCGAGCGGAATCTGCCCGGCACCATCATGGTCAACGCCGACGGCAAGCGATTCGGAAATGAGTCCGCTCCTTACGTCGAGGCTGTGCACACCATGTACGGCGGCGAATACGGGCAGGGTGAAGGTCCGGGCGCGAATATCCCCGCGTGGCTGGTTTTCGACCAGCGCTACCGGAACCGCTACATCTTCGCCGGATTGCAGCCTGGTCAGCGGTTTCCGTCCCGCTGGATGGAAAACGACCTCATTGTCAAGGCCGATAGCCTCGAGGAGTTGGCCACCAAGATCGGCGTGCCCGCGGACAGTCTGGCGGCGACCGTCGAGCGGTTCAACAAGTTCGCCGAGACGGGTAAGGACGAAGACTTCGGCCGCGGCAACAGCCATTACGACCGCTACTACGGCGATCCGACGGTGAAGCCCAACCCCTGCCTTGCGGGGCTGGTGCAGGGCCCGTACTACGCGGCCAAGATCGTGCCCGGTGACCTGGGCACGAAGGGTGGTCTGGTCGCCGATACCGCCGGTCGGGTGCTGCGCGAGGACGGCACTGTGATCGAGGGTCTGTATGCCTCCGGCAATAACGCGACCCCGGTGATGGGCCACACCTACGCGGGCCCGGGCGCCACCATCGGCCCCGCGATCACCTTCGGCTACCTCGCGGTGCTGGATATCGCCGAACGCAAGAAGCAACTGTCGGCCGAGGCTGCGGCCGAGGCGTGAGCGACCGAGGGGGCGTCTCACCGAGCGGACGCCCCCTTGCCCACGCGGATGCGCTCGCCGCAGGATCGATTCGAGGCAACCGTCCCCGTGAGCGACGAACCGCAGGCCACCTCGCCGGACCACATCCGACCAGGACCGGCCGCACCGGGCAGATGAATCTGTCCACAAGCATTCACAAGGAGAACTCGATGCCCATCGATCCGAAAATCGCCCTCGGCGCGGAACTGCCCAGCCGGGAGTTCGCCTGGACGCCGTCGGATGTGCAGCTGTACCAGCTGGGACTCGGGGCGGGCACGCGCTGGACCGATGCGGCCGAACTGCGCTACCTCGACGACCGCACCCCGCAGGTGCTGCCGACCTTCGCCACCGTCGCGGCCACCTTCCACGACACCGAACCGCCGAAGGTCAAGTTCCCTGGCATCGATATCGATCTCGCGAAGGTGGTGCACGGCCACCAGGAGGTCGAAGTGCATCGCCCGATTCCGGCCTCCGGCAAGGCCACCAGCACCGGACGCATTACCGAACTGTGGGATAAAGGCTCCGCCGCCGTTGTCGTGCAGGAGCAGACCGTCACCGGCTCCGACGGCGAACCCCTCTGGACCGCGCGCTCATCCATCTTCGCGAAGGGCGAGGGCGGCTTCGGCGGCGAACGCGGCCCGAGCACGAAAGCCGAACTCCCCACCCGCACCCCGGATTTCGACGTCACCACCCCAACCCTCCCCCAGCAGGCCCTGCTGTACCGCATGTGCGGCGACCGCAACCCCCTGCACTCCGACCCCGAATTCGCCCGAGCCGCAGGCTTCCCCAACCCCATCCTGCACGGCCTCTGCACCTATGGCATCGTCTGCAAAACCGCCACCGACACAGTCCTCGATTCGGACGCAACCCGCGTCACCGGCTTCCGCGCCCGCTTCGCCGGCGTCCTGTACCCCGGCGAAACAATCCGCACCCGAATCTGGCGCACCGAGAGCGAATTGACCATTGCCGCAACGGTGGTCGAACGCGACGACGCTCCAGTCCTCAGCGACGTCACCCTGCGCTTCCAGCCCGCCTGAGCCCCGGGGCGTCAGGCGCGACTGTCCGGGTCGCGGTCGGCGTGTGCAATCAGCCGATCGCGGCCCAACTCTACGACAGAGTTCTCGGTGAGTAGGCCGACAATGTCATCCAGGTGGTCGGCAAAGATCTGCAGCAGTGCATTGTTGGCGATATTGCCGGTCGAAACGATCAACAACCTGGACGGACACCCGTCGAGCACGTAGCCGATCCAGAAGTCGCGATCTTTGCTGATGACCACACGGTTCTCGAAGTCCGCGAGTTTGGCAATGTCGTCGTCAGCCGTGCGGTTTCCTTGCTCGAGTTGCGATGTGTGCATAACATCGTGACCCGTCGCCTCCAGGAACACGGCCAAGCGCCGAGGCAGCTGAGCGTCGACGAGGAACTTCACGCCGCGTTGAAAGGAATCGTTGTCCGCTGGGCGGTCACGATTGCGGCGTACTCGAGCGCCGCCAGCACGTCGTCACCTTCGAGATCGGGATAGTCGGTGAGGATGTCGTCGATGCTCATGCCTGCGGCCAGCAGCTCGAGGAGCATCTCCACGGGATACCGGAGGCCGCGCACCACCGGCTTACCGTGGCAGACGGCAGGGTCGGAGGTGATGCGTTCCAGTCGGGACATGCGAACCACTCTACCGGTACGGGTGGCCGCGCAGGTTGCTCGTCGAGGCAAGCCGACCGACTACGGATGGCTCAGGAGGGGACGGGGGTGGTGTCGTTAGTGCGGCGGCGTTTGGTGGCTACGCCTTGGACTACCAAGGCGTACAGGAGGACTACCAGGATCGGTGCGGCGATCGGGACCCAGGCCAGGCGTAGGGGGAGCAGTGCCGCACATACGGCGACGGTTGCGAAGGCTACTGCGCCGATTACCGAGGGGACGGTGGTTGGGACTACGCCCGCGGGGGCGGAGACGGTGGCGGTGTTGAGGAGGTAGGCCGTTGCCACCAATCCTGTTGCTGCGGCGGCTAGTACGCCGGTGTCGGCGGCGGCTAGTACGCCGATTGCCAGGAGGACTGCGGCGGTGGCGGGGAGGCGGGACCACCAGCCTGCTGCTACGAGTACGACTGCGGGGAGGCCTGCCCAGGGGGTCATCAGGGTTATCGAGGTGACCAGTAGGGCGCCGGAGAGGATTGCGAGGAATCGGATCATCGGCGTACCCGTACTGTTCGGCGGTGCTCGGGGATCAGTCGCATTACCTGGTCCAGGCGGGCGTCTTCGGTCCAGGCGACGATGTCCACGCCGACGGTGCCCATATCTCGATACATCGAGGCGCGCTCCAGATTCCACATTCTGGCGAGGGTTGGGTCGAGCTCTTCTTGGAAGGGGGTGCCGCGCAGTACGTCTACGACCACCACCACATGGCCGCGCTTGCGCAGGTCGATGAGGGCGAGGGCGAATTGGGTGTCGAGCAGGGTGGAGAAGGCGACGACGATGGCGCCGAGTGGGACGGCGGCGTGTGGGGCGAGGGTGCCGGTGGTCGGGATGTGCTCATCGCCGACATCGAGGACGGTGTCCACGATCCGATAGAACTGCCGCCGCCCGATATCGGGGCGCAACCAGCGGGGGGACTGGCCGAGGCAGACCACCGCGGTGCGATCCCCCGCCTGCAGCGTCGACTGCACCACCTGCGCCGCACCGCGCACCGACAGTTCGAGAGAGTCGGTGGCCGGACCCGGTGCCTGCTGCGAAGTGTCGACGAGCACAACCACATCCGCGGATCGGTTGGTGAGCCGCTCGGTGACGTAAAGCCGCCCGCGCCGGGCGCTGACCGGCCAGTTCACGATTCGCAGCTGATCACCGGGCGCGTAGGCGCGGATATCGGCGTACTCGACGCCCGGACCGTGCTTGCGGGTGAGGTGGGTGCCGAGCCGTTCGGGAAGTTCGGTGCGCGGCAACTTCATTCGCTGCGGGTCGGTGATCGGATAGACGAAGAGCTGACCCGCTGGCAGCACCGCGGTCGCGACCGACAGACCCGCCGGACTGAGCGCGGAGACCCGGACCGATAGCGGATAGCGACCCCAGCGGTCCGCCGTCAGGGCCAGCCGCAGCCCGGCGGGTGCCGTCCCGGAATCGATCGCCTCCTCGGTTTCGATTGCGAGGCCCGCGGACTTCTCCGCAGTCAGCCGCAGCAGTGCATGGCCCGATTCGACGAAGGCGACGATCGTCGTCACGATCTCCTCGGACTCGAAGCAGCGCAGCGTGCCGCCGCCGTCGACAAGGATCCGCGTCGTCGACTGCTGCCATGGCGCGGTGGCGAGCACACCGAGCAGCGGGGCCGCGAATACGACCAGCTGCCAGCGGCCGAGTACCAGCGCAAGCACCAGCGCGACGGCCGCGGCCACCGCCAGCATGAACACCAATGGGGCCGGGCGCCAGTGCAATTCGGCCTCGACCGAGGTGCTGATATCCCGGTGTCGCGCCCCACCGGCCATCGGCTCGTCGCGGCTCGGTCGTCGCGCGTCATAGGCCCGGGCCGCCGCGATCCCCTGGATAACGGCGTCCGGTTCGATCCCGCCGGACTGCGGCGCTCCCGGCTGTATCCCGCCCGACTCCGTCGCATCCGGCTGGGAAACACCTGGCTGGGTCATGTCCTCCCCTGCCGCATCAGGTCACCGATGCGCGCGGAACCGGCAGACGGCGCAGCAATTCGGTGATCACGTCCTCGCCGCGGATCCGACGCACCCACATCTCGGGACGCAGGGTGATCCGGTGCGCCATCGCCGGAACGGCCAGCGCCTTGACATCTTCCGGAATCACATAGTCGCGTCCGAGCAGCAGTGCGCGGGCCCGCGACATCTGCACCAGATCGAGTTCGGCCCGTGGGCTCGCGCCCACCTCGACCTGCGGATGCCCGCGCGTCGCACTCGCGAGCGCGACCACATAGCTGACCACATCCGGATGCACCGTGACGAACTCGACCGACTGCCGCATCTCCATTAGCCCATTCGCATCCACGACCTGGACCACCTGCGGTGTCGCCGAACCGCGCTCGAGGCGGCGGCGGATCATCTGCCGTTCGTCGTTCTCCGACAGATATCCCAGCCGCAGCTGCATCGCGAACCGGTCCAACTGCGCTTCGGGCAGCGGATAGGTGCCCTCGTATTCGATCGGGTTATCGGTGGCGAGCACGATAAAAGGCTGCGGCAGCGGGAAAGTCTCGCCATCGATACTGACCTGACCCTCGCCCATTGCCTCCAGCAGCGCGGCCTGCGTCTTCGGCGGCGTGCGGTTGATCTCGTCGGCCAGCAGCATATTGGTGAACACCGGACCGCGCCGGAAATTGAACCGGCCCGATGACATGTCGTAGATGGTGGAGCCGAGCAGGTCGGCGGGCAACAGGTCGGGCGTGAACTGCACGCGGGTGAAGTCCAGGCCGAGCGCGGCGGCGAAGGACCTGGCGATGAGCGTCTTGCCGAGGCCGGGCAGGTCCTCGATCAAGATGTGACCGCCGGAGAGCACGGCGATCATGATCAGCTGCAACTCATCCCGCTTGCCGACGATCACTCGGGACAGTTCCCGCAGTACCGCCTCGCTGCGCTGGATGGTTGCGTCCATCGGCATCGTCATTTGTCTACTCGCACTTGCCTCAACCCATTCTCTTTCGGCCGTATCCAATTGCGCATGATCGGGAACCCGCCTCCTCCGGGCCCGACCGCTCATGCCGGGACACTTACATTCTCTGCAGACGGCGCAGGATTTCGTCCAGTGCCGCCCGCCCGGGTGCGGGCGTCGTCTGATCCCGCAGCGCCGAATTGGCCGGATCCACCCAGAGCCATAATTCCGGGCCGAACTGCAGTATCCCGGCGGCCTCGGTCGCCTTGCGGTTCTTGGCGACCCGCAGTCCGGTGGACAACTCGAACTCCTTGGCCAGCAGCGGACGCAGGTGCCGATCCCAGTCGGCTCTGGTGCCGTCCGCGCGGTCGGCGAGCATTTCCGCCCTGGCATACCAGTGCCGCAGCATTTCCGCGGGGCCGTTCTCGATGTAGTCCTGCTCCGCATCGGCCCTCGGGCCGGACCTGCTCGACAGCGACCAGATCAGCGCAATCATGACCAACGCCACCGGGATTCCGGCGGCGATCAGCAATGCGCCCCGTGCCCGGCCGAGCGTGATCAACTCGATCAGCACGATGATGATCAGCGCACCGAATACGATCGCGCGATTCATACCATCTCCCCCTGCAGATCCGCCAAAACGATGCGCAGCAGCTGTTCGGCCCGCATCCGCTGCCACTCCAGCATCGAATGCGGACTGAATCTGGCCTCCTCGAACAGCGCGACCAGTTCCCTGGCGGATGCGTCGTGCAGTGCGCCTCGTTCGAAGGCGCGGGCCAGCACTTCCATGGGGGTATCGGAGGCCAGTGGCGCGGCCGCGCGATCGAAGGACAGGCCGCGTTCCATCGCGACATAGCAGGCGATAATGGCCTCACGCGGATCCTGGCCGGGCGCGTTCATCGCGGCCAGGCCCATCTCGGCCGCGCGGGCCAGCGAACCCGCAACCGTAGGCGCGGTAGGGGGCAGCGGTGGCGCTGCGGGACGCTGCTTGCGCTGACCCGCCATCGCGACCGCGATCACCCCGGCCAGTGCGGCACCGACCAGCGCGATCGCGGCAATGGTGGCCACCAGCATCGCCGTGCCGCCGAGATGGGGGGTCGGCGCGGCATCGGGCGTCGGCGCGGTGGTGACGACCTGCTCGGTGGTGCGGCCCGAGCCGTCTCGCGGCACCGAGGACGGCACCGGCTCGCCCTCGCGCCCGAAACCGACGAAGAAGACCGCCGACGCGGCCGCAACGATCAGGGAAACCACCGCCAGGGCGGCCAGGATCAGCAGGCCGACCCGGCCCAGACGTCCGTGTCCGCGCTCGGAATCACGATCCACCTCCGGCATGGCCAGCGGCAGCCGGTGCTGACTGGCGATCACCCCGGCGATCAGGATCACCAGCGATACAGTGAGCAGCACCGGCATCAGCACCACCGAGATGGCCGATGGCACCGTGCGGTGGTCACCGGAGGCATGCGCCCCGGGAATGTGGCCGCGCAGCGCGATCGCGGCACACGCCAGCAGCGTGATCAGCACGATCACGCGCGTTATCGGCGCTCCCGCCCTAACCACCTGCTACCACCACATCTGAGTAAAGCTCTGAACAGGCACATAGTTACATGCCGAGTGGTCGGCTCGAGATGGAATCGAATACTTCCGATCGCCTCCTCGTAATCGACGATAGCGCCACTTCGATCGTGTACGGTGCTAGCCGATCGCGACGGATTCGGGCTGATGGAGTTCGCCGAGACGGCTTTCGGTCCGCGTGATATCGGGGACGCCGGGGACGTCGGCCACCAGGTCCGATAGCGGCGCCCGGGCCGCGAGGGTGAGTTCGCGATCCGCGTCGTAGAGCACGTCGATCAGGTTGACGAAGCGCATCGCCCAGTCCGGTGGGACCTCGCGCAGGGGTGGCACGTCGCGCAGGGTCCACCGTTGAAAGCGGCGCGCCAACTCGACATAGTCCGCGGCGGCCGTTGCGGTGCCGCACAGGGCGGTGAAGTCGATGACAAGCGCAGCATCCTCGACGGCGCGGGCGCGGATCATGCGGGTGCCGACCGGAATATCGACGCCGGAGGCCGCCTCCCGGACAACAGGAACTGCCGGGCTATCCGCGTCGCATACGAGGTAGCGCCCGCCCGCGAAGGCGGTATCCGCACCTCCGCGCCTGCGGTAGTCGAGTGGACCATCGACGGAGACGACGTCCAGGTGCCCGACGATGCGCGCGATGGTCGGCAGGAAGCGATCGTGGAACAGCGGATTGGGCAGCAGCTGCTCCGGCGGATAGTTCGAGGTCACCACCAGCACGATGCGGCGGGCGAAGAGCGCGTCGAGCATGCGGGCGATGAGCATCGCGTCGCCGATATCGTGCACATGGAATTCGTCGAAGCAGACCAGCTCGGCATTGCCGAGCAGGGTGTCGATGGCCTTGTCGATGGAACCCGACTCATGTGCCGCGGTGTGCAATTCGGCGAAGAAGCTGTGGAAGTGGAAGCGGCGCTTGCGATTCGATGACACGCTCACGAAGAAATCGTCCATCAGCATGGTTTTGCCGCGGCCTGGTCGGCCGTGCAGGTAGGCGCCGCGATGCCGCTTCAGCGGATGGCCGCGCCGGTCGAGCAGTTCCAGCAGTCGCGCCCGCGCTCGGAGCTGATCGGCATCCAATGTGATGTTGTTCTGCACGGCATCCTCCTGATCCTCTACAGTTGTAGAGGATCGATACAGAAGGACGCCACAGAAGGTGATGATGTCCACAACCGACCGGCACACACTGATCGTCGATGCCGGCATCGACCTCATTGCCACCCAGGGCATTCGAGCGCTCACCCACCGCGCCCTCGATACCGCGCTCGAATTACCCGCCGGATCGACCTCCTATTACTTCCGCACCAAGCGGGCACTCATCGAGGCGATTGCGGACCGGATCACCACCCGCTCCCGCGACGATTTCACCGCCGCCGAGCTCGAATCATCCGAATCCGCCAACGCGACCGACGTCGCCCGTGCCATCGCGATGTGGCTCGATCGACTGCTCGTCGAACGACGCAATCACCTGATCGTCCGGCACGCGCTCATCATCGACCTACACGCCGATCCCGAACTGCACGATCGACTCGCGCACAGTCTGTTCTCGACCGTTCGAGCCCGAGACCTGTTCCGCGCCTTGCACTTCCCCGATCCCAGCGGTGCCGCCGCCGACTTCATCGCAGTCATCGAGGGCGCCATCTTCGATCGCTTCGCCGGCGCTCGCGCCCACCTCCCCGCAGGCACCGCCGACAGCGTTGATCAACTCACCGGGCTGCTGGCCCGTCACCTCGACGGCTAGCGTCGCGACCAGCCGCGCTCACTGTAGGTAACCCCGCTGAGGTAGCCACGCAGCCCCGCGGCGGGATACCCGATGATCGAGTCATCGGGCAGCGCGTCCAACGGAAACCATTGCAGCCCATAGCTTTTATCCGGTTCCCGGTTGATCGGCTCGCCGCGCCAGCGCAGCGCCTCGAAGAACACCCCGAGCCGCGCCTCGCGGCCGGAGCCGACCACATGAGCGGTATGCACATGCCGCAGATCCGCCGGGTCGATAACGACCCCGACCTCCTCATATGCCTCCCGCACCGCACCGGCGGTGGCCGACTCCCCTGCTTCCAGCTTTCCGGCGGGCAGATGCCACAGCCCATCGAACTCGTCGGCACTGCGCCGCCTGCTGAGCAGCACCTCCCGGCCACGAACGAGCAGAATATGCACGTCGACAAGGTGTCGATCGGTCATGAGACTCCTCCCGGTGACGCTGCAACCTACCGATCCACCGGTATACCCGAATGAACCCGGTCGGCGCCCGATCGGACTCAGTTGGCGCTGAGCACCAACCCCGAGGTCGGCACGCCGGTACCGGCGGTGACCAGGATGTTCTCCAGGCCCGCAACGGGATTCACCGAAGTACCGCGAATCTGGCGAACGGCCTCGGCAATCCCGTTCATCCCGTGGATATACGCCTCGCCGAGCTGTCCGCCATGGGTGTTCAATGGCAGCCGCCCGCCGATTTCGATGGCACCGTCGGCAATGAAATCCTTTGCCTCACCACGTCCGCAGAAGCCGAGCTCCTCCAATTGCATGAGCACGAACGGGGTGAAGTGGTCGTAGAGGATGGCGGCCTGCATATCCTCTGGGCGCAAACCGCTCTGGGCCCAGAGCTGGTCGCCGACCAGACCCATTTCCGGCAGGCCGGTGAGGGCGTCGCGGTAGTAGCTCGTCATCACGTACTGGTCGGCACCGGAACCCTGTGCGGCGGCAGTGATCACGGCCGGGCGCTGCGGGAGATCGCGGGCGCGCTCGACGCTGGTGACCACGATCGCAACGCCGCCGTCGGACTCCTGACAGCAGTCGAGCAGATGCAGCGGTTCGGCGATCCAGCGGGAATTCTGGTGCTCCTCGAGGGTGATCGGCTTGCCGTAGAAGAAGGCGGCCGGATTCACCGCGGCGTGTTTGCGATCGGCGACGGCGACCCGGCCGAAGTCCGCGCTGGTCGCACCGTAGACGTGCATATAGCGCCTGGCGACCATCGCCACCTGGGCCGCCGGAGTTCCGAGGCCCTGTGGATAGGACCAGCCCGCATCGATACCCGAGGAGGTCGGCGCGGTGGCCAGCGCGGTGGAGAACTGGCCGAAGCGCGATACCGACCGCTCATTGAAGGCACGGTAGGCGACGACCACATCGGCGACACCGGTGGCGACCGCCATGGCGGCCTGCTGGATGGTGGCACAGGCCGCGCCGCCGCCGTAGCCGATGTGGCTGAAGAACTTCAGCTGTGGGATGCCAACGGCACGCGCGACCGCCGCCTGGGTGTTGGTATCCATGGTGAAGGTGGTCAGGCCGTCGACATCGGCGGGTGTCAGACCCGCGTCGGCCAGCGCCGCGGTGACCGCCTCGGCGGCCAAGCGCAATTCGCTGCGGCCGGAGTCCTTGGAGAAGTCGGTGGCGCCGATACCGACGATGGCGGCGCGGCCGGAGATCCCGGTGGTGTTGTCAGCGGTCATCATGGCCTCCGCAGGGCGATAACGGCTTTCGCCGTGATGTGGTCACCGAGGCTGTCGCGTCCGACGACATCGATGTGGATGTCATCGCCCTCGATGGCGGCGACGGTGCCCGAGAGCGTCAGGGTGTCACCGGCATACAGCGGCACCCCCAAGCGCAGCGCGACCGATTTGACGATGGCGCGCGGTCCGGCCCAGTCGGTCACGAAGCGCTGCACCAGCCCGGTATCGGTGAGGATATTGACGAAGATGTCCTTGGAACCGCGGGCGACGGCCTTGTCCCTGTCGTGGTGCACATCTTGAAAGTCCCTGGTGGCCAATGCCGTACTGATCACGAAGGTGGGATCGGCGTGAATCACCAGCTCGGGCAGTGCGGTCCCGACTTGCACGGCGGCGGGTTCGACGTAGGTCATGCGATCACCCGCCAGACCGGCAGCACGGCCTCGTCGTCGAGCTTTTCGAACTCCACCTGCACCGGCAGGCCGATCTTCACATCTGCCGGGTCGATGCCCCGCAGTTCACCGAGCATGCGCACGCCCTCCTCCAATTCGACAAGCGCGACGACGAACGGCAGTTGCCGCCCTGGCACTTTCGGCGCGTGATGCACGACGTAGCTGAAGACTTCACCGCGCCCCGAGGCGACGACGTAGTCGGTCTGCTCGGATTTGTCCTGCCACAGCGCCGGGATCGGCGGATGCCGCAGCGTGCCGTCCGGCAGCCGCTGGATCCGCAGCTCACCGGCTTTCGTACCCTCCCAGAAGAATTCGGTATCCCAGGAGACCAGCGGCTTGACCCGGTCGCCCGCGGGCGCCTGCGCGGCGGTACCGGTCCCCGGCGCGAATTTCAGCAGCCGCCACAGCATTTCGGCGACCACCTCGTCGCCGACCCGCCAACTGATCTCGAAGGTGACGAACCACCCTTCGCCGAGCGCGGTCCGCTTCGGGCCGCGGATATCGCACAGCCTGCTGGTAACCGATACTTGCTCACCGACATTCAGGTATCGGTGGTAGGTCTGCTGGCAGTCGGTGGCGACCACCGAGGTGAAGCCCGCGCTGTCCAGCAGCTCGATGACCTGGTTCGTGGGATCGTCCGCGGCACGGGAACCGTTGAGCCCGAGCATGGTCCAGACCTGGATCATGGCGGGCGGCGCCACGGTGCCGGGAAATCCGGCGGCGCGGGCGGCCGCTTCGTCGACGTAGATCGGGTTATTGTCCCCGAGCGCCTCGACCCAGTTGTTGATCATCGGCTGGTTCACCCGGTCACGCCCGAGGCGTGGCGCGCAATCCCCCGCCGCGATGATCTTCTCTGCGGCGGCGGTAATCGCTTCCGGAGTCAGAGTTTCCGGCACGCGCGGCTCCTTGCTGTAGTCCATCTCGCGGGATTCATCGTGGTACCCGAGGCAGTTTCAGACCGGACGAGGCGACCAGTTCACGCATCACCTCATTGACGCCGCCGCCGAAGGTCACCACCAGGTTCTGCTTGGTCCTGCGGTCCAGCCAGGTCAGCAATTCGGCGGTGGCCGGATCGGCCGGGTCCCCGTAGTGCCCGACGATCTCCTCGGCGAGCCGACCCGCCTCCTGCAGCGATTCGGTCGAGTACACCTTGGTGGCCGAGGCATCGGCGATCACGGAGGCCTGATCGCCGTCGACGGTCGCCGCCACCTGCCAATTCAGCAATTCGTTCAGCCGGACCATGGCGTGGATGCGCCCGAGTGAACGGCGTACGTCATTTTGGGCCAGCACGCCGCGCGGCTGCGCCCACTCGCGCACGCGGTCGTAGAGCTGTTCGATCTTGCCGGACGGCCCCAGGCTCACCCGCTCGTGGTTGAGCTGGGTGGTGATCAGCCGCCAGCCGCGGTTCTCCTCGCCGACGAGCATATCGGCGGGAACCCGCACATTGTCGAAGTAGGTCGCGTTGGTGTGGTGCGCCCCATCGCAGGTAATGATCGGCGTCCACGAGTAGCCGGGATCGGTGGTGTCCACGATCAGGATCGTGATGCCGCGGTGCCGCGATTCGACCGACCCGGTGCGGCAGGCCAGCCAGATGTAGTCGGCCTCGTGGGCGCCGGTCGTGAAGATCTTCTGCCCGTTGACGATCCAGTCGCCGGATTCGTCACGCACCGCACTCGTGCGCAGCGAGGCCAGATCGGTACCGGCCTCCGGTTCGGAGTAGCCGATCGCGAAATGGATATCGCCGGAAAGGATTCCGGGCAGGAACTTCGCCTTCTGCGCATCGGTGCCGAAGCTCTGCAGCGTCGGTCCGACCGTCAGCAGGGTGACCAGCGGTAGCGGCACATCCGCGCGCACCGCCTCATTGAAGAAGATCTGCTGTTCCATCGGGCCGAAGCCCTGGCCGCCGTATTCCTTCGGCCAGCCGACGCCGAGCCAGCCATCCGCGCCCATCCGGCGCACCACCGCCCGGTAGGCGTCACCGTGGCGGTTGACCGCCATCTCGGCCTCCTCCTCGGGAGTCACGAGATCGGCAAAATAGGAACGCAGTTCGTCGCGTAGCCGGCGCTGCTCCGCGGTCAGATCGATGAACATCTGGCCCCCAATCGGTCGAGGCGCAGGGATTCGCCGCCGAGCCAGCGGGCGAGGTCCTTGGCCTGTGAGTAGTAGCGATGCATCGGATGGGTCACGTCGACCCCGAGACCACCGTGCAGGTGATGGCATTTCTGCATGGCGGCGGGCAATTCCGAGGCCACGGTGTAGGCGAGCACATCGAGGTCGTCATCGATGCGCTCCTGGTGCGCTGGCGTCGAATCGCCCTGTGCCAGTGCCCAGTTCGCCGATACGGCGACGGTATGCAGAGTTCGCGAGACGACATAGACATCGGCGATCTGCTGGGCGACGGCCTGGAATTCGGCGAGCGGCCGGTTGAACTGGTGGCGGGTCCGCAGATGTTCGGCGGTGAGTACGAGCGCACCTTTGAGCAGTCCGTCCGCGGTCGCGCCGATCGAAGCGACGGCCGAGCGGTGCAGTTCGGCGATGCCGCCCGGCAGCAGTTGCTCGGCCGGAATCTCGACCTGGTCGAGTCGCACACTGCATTCGGGGATGCCACCGGATACCGGCGTCGGCGTCAGGTTCAATCCGGCCGCATCCGAATCCACCAGTGCGATACCGGAATTCGTCGGGATCAGCAGCCAGCGCGCCTGCTCCGCATACGGCACCGCCACCTTGTGGCCGGTAATGCGCACGGTTTCGCCATTGGAGACGGCCGTGGTCTCGGGTTTGACGACGAAGGGATTCGCGGGCTCGCTCAGGGCCGCGGTGAGCACCGCACCCTTGGCGACCTCCGGATAGACCCGCTCGGCGATGCTGTCCGGCAGGACCGGCAGCAGCGGCAGCAGCCCGAAGCCGAGGGTCGGCAGGGCGGGCACCGCCACCGCATCGGTGGCCAGTTCGGTCAGCAGCACCGAGACCTCCGGCAGCCCCATGCCGTCACCGCCGAACCGCTCCGGCAGCGCCAGCGAGAGCAGGCCGGTCTCGATCAGACTCGGCCAGAGCTCCATATCGCGTGCCGGTTCACGCTCCAGCAAACTCACTACAACTTCGGCCACGGCGTCCTGGCCCTCGTCCCGGGTGAAGTCCACGCTTACTCCAATTAGGTTCAGTATCGCTCCGCGCTTCGACGTGGGGCGATCTTCTGGCAATCGACCTCGTCGACTAGCCGTCCCCGTCGCGGGGCAGTCCGAGAATTCGCTCACCGGCAACGGTCAGCAAAATCTGCTCGGTACCACCCGCAATCGACAGACAGCGCGTGAGCAGGAACTCTTTGAGCACCTCGGAGTCCTGCGCACCGATGGCCCCCGCCGTCTCCACCGCAAATTCAGCAACCGCCTGGCGATGCCGGACGCCGACGAGCTTGCGCACACTGCTCTGCGCTCCCGGATCACCGCCCGCCAGCATCCGCACCGCGGCGCGCTGTTCCAGCAGCAGTCCAGCGATGGCATCGGCGACGAAACCGCCGAGCCGATCGTTCACAAGCTCGGCGCCCGGCCCGGTGGCGGGCAGTTTGGCGATGAGTTCCTCGAGCACCGGCCCGATCCCATTGCCACCCATGGCGACGCGTTCGGTCGACAGGGTGGAGCGGGCGATCTTCCAGCCGTTGTTCAGCGCGCCGACCACACAGTCGTCCGGCACGAAGACGTCATCGAGGAAGACCTCGCTGAACCGCGCCTCACCGGTGATCTGCACCAGCGGGCGCACCTCGAGCCCCGCGCTGCGCATATCGACCAGGAAATAGCTGATACCGCGATGCTTGGGTGCGTCGGGATCGGTGCGAGCCAGGCAGATCGCCCAGTTCGCCCGGTCGCCCAGCGACGTCCACACCTTCTGCCCGCGCAACACCCAGCCGCCGTCGACCTTCTTGGCGGTGGTCCGCAGCGCCGCCAGATCCGAACCGGCCTCCGGCTCGCTGAACAGCTGACACCAGATCACCTCACCGCGCAGCGTCGGCAAGGCAAACTGATCGATCTGCTGCTGAGTGCCATGCTGCAGTAGCGTCGGAATCGCCCAGCCGCCGATCGCCAGATCCGGTGACTCCACGCCCGCGCGGCGCAGTTCCTCCGAAATCACCAGGCCTGTCATGGGATTCGCGCCACGGCCGTACGGTGCCGGCCAGTGTGGCATGACGAGTCCGGCCTCGACCAGCGCATTGCGCTGCTGGTCGACGGGCAGCGCTGCGATCGCGGCGACCTCGGCGGCCAGTTCGGGCACGCCGCCGTCAGGTCCTGCGAGCGCCCCGGGGGCCGTCGCCTGCGTGGTGGAGGCGAAGATCCGGTCCGCACCGGTGGTCCGGCGCTGACCGCCGCGGGTCAGCTCGGTGACCCTGGCCCGCCACCGCGCCGAGCCGCCGAGCAGCTGCCGCAATGCGGTGGCCCGGCGCAGGTAGAAGTGCGCGTCGTGCTCCCAGGTGAAGCCGATGCCGCCGAGCACCTGAATGCAGTCCTTGGCGGTCTCCACCGCGGCGTCCAGGGAAATCGCGGCGGCGATCGCGGCCGCGATCGGCAGTTCCGCACCGCCCTCGTCGACCGCGGCCGCGGCATCTGCCGCGACGGAGCGGATCAGCTCGGTGCGGCACAGCATCCATGCGCAAATGTGTTTGAGCGCTTGGAAAGACCCGATCTTGCGCCCGAATTGCTCACGCACCTTGGCATATTCGACCGCGGTCTCCAGGCACCAACCCGCCACACCGGCGAGTTCTGCCGAAACCAGCACCGCAAGTAGATCTTCCACGGCGTGCGGCGACTCGAACACCCGCTCCGCCGGCACCCGAACCTCGGCACAGTGCGCACGCGCCAGTGGCGTACTCGAGTCAGCCGGTGCGAGCGACTCGATGCGCAGACCATCGGCATCGGGTCCGATCACACACCAGCGCAACCCTTCCGGCGTGCGCACCGGCAACAGCACCGAGGTACCCGGCGCGGCACCGAGCACCGAATCCCAGACACCCGTGAGCAATAGGTCACCGGATGCGGCCGTTACACTCGCGACGGGTCCGACGACGAAGTCGAGCGCGACACCGCACGGCATATCCTCGGCGAGGGCGCCAGCGGTGACCAGATTCGCCAATGCAGTGGCCAGCACCGGCCCGCCGACCAGGTCGTGCGCCGCCTGCTCGACCAATACCGCGAGGTCGGCGACCGATCCGCCGTGGCCGCCGTCCGCTTCGGCAACCGCGACCCGGAATATCCCGAAGTCGGCCAGTCCGGGCCAGTAGGCGCGCCAGAAGTCCGCCGGGTCGTCCCGCATTGTTGCAATTGGACGCACCGATCCAGCCCATCCGCGCATCGACTCCTGACCGGCTTTATGCTCGTCAGTGGTGGCGATGGTCACAGTCCGTACCGCCTTTCCGGCGTGACTCCCACACCTAGAACATGTTCTAATATCCTAGCTGGGCGGAAGTCAAGAGACGACCGAGGCCCGTTGCCGGAATTCGAAAGGACTCTCAATCCATGGCCAGTCCCTCCCGATCGCAGCCAGCCGATTCGAATGCGGCAGGGCGAGCGTCGGCCAACGCGACGGTCACGACGCTCAGCGAAGACGAGCTGAGCTCGGCCGCGCAGCGGGAGCGGCGTAAGCGAATTCTGGACGCGACCCTCGCACTGGCCTCCAAGGGCGGTTACGACGCCGTACAGATGCGCGCGGTGGCCGAACGCGCCGATGTCGCCGTCGGGACGCTCTACCGATATTTCCCGTCCAAGGTGCATTTGCTGGTCTCCGCGCTGTCGCGGGAATTCGAGCAGATCGAGGGCAAACGTAAGCCGCTTGCCGGACAGACGCCGAATGAGCGCATGCACCTGTTGCTGACCCAGATCACCCGGATGATGCAGCGCGATCCATTGCTCACCGAGGCGATGACCCGCGCATTCATGTTCGCCGACGCGTCGGCGGCCGCTGAGGTCGATCGGGTCGGCAAGGTGATGGATCGCGTCTTCGCCCGCGCCATGAACGACGGTGAACCCACCGAACGTCAGCTGGCGATCGCGCGCGTCATCAGTGACGTCTGGCTGTCCAATCTGGTGGCCTGGCTGACCAGGCGCGCATCGGCGACCGACGTCACCGAACGCCTCGAGCTGACCGTCGATCTGCTGCTCGGCGAAAATGGCGCCAAGTAGCAATCACCCGGCTCGACTACCAGCGCATACCAGGCAAATTCGGTTTCGGAGGCCGGTGCGCGCGTCGTAATTTCGGTCACATCCACAGCTCACCGCGCCGTACGCATGGCGGCGCGCCGGGGAGGTGGGCGACCATTGCGTTAACGCAATACTGCGCACGCATGACGGCGCGCTTCGGTGCGGCAAATTCAACACAGTATTGTCACGCGTGCCCCTGAAAAAACTCCTCCGATCACTAGGTTGGATGCGTGAGCGCACAGGATCTGCCACTGGAACTTCGCCGTGCACTGTCGACGGTCGCGCGCGTGCCACGGCTTTTGGTCGCATCGGACTACGACGGGACTATCGCACCCATCGTGTCCGATCCGGCGAAGGCCTTTCCACACCGAGAATCGGTGAGCGCGCTACGAGCGCTCGCCGGCCTAACCGGAACAACCGCCGCCGTTATCTCCGGCCGCGCACTGCGGGATCTCGCCGCATTGTCGCGTCTGCCGGTCGAGGTACAACTGATCGGTAGTCATGGCTCGGAATTCGATGTGGGTTTCGTACACGCCATCGACAACGACGCCAAACAACTGCTGGTTGAAGTGCAGACGAGTCTGTCACAGATCGCCGCGGAGAATCCCGGTGCCAGCGTCGAGATCAAACCGGCAAGTGTCGCACTGCATGTGCGCAATGCGAGTCCGGAAATCGGGTTGCGCGCGCTGAAAGCGGTGCGGCTGGGCCCGTCCTGCTGGGTCGGCGTACAGGTGACCGAGGGGAAATCCGTTATCGAACTCGCGGTGATCCAGACGGATAAGGGCGTCGCGCTCGATACCGTCCGGCACCAGGAGGGCGCATCGGCCGCGGTGTTCTTCGGTGATGACGTCACCGATGAAAAGGCCTTCCGCATGCTTTCCGGCCCCGATGTCGGCATCAAGGTCGGCGATGGCGAGAGCCTGGCCAAATACCGGGTGGACAGCACCGAGGCCGTCTCCTGGGCACTGGCCTTCCTGCTGGAGGAACGGCGCACCTGGCTGGCCGGTGCCAGCGCGCCGCGGATCGAGCGGCTGAGCATGCTGGCCAGTCCGCGCTCGGTGGCACTGCTGACCCCCGACGCGACCGTCACCTGGTTCTGCCATCCGGAACCGGATTCGGCCGCGGTCTTCGCCCATCTGCTCGGCGGACCGCAGGCCGGCCACTTCACCATCGAACCGGAACGGCCCGGCCTGCCGCTGTCCCAGCGCTATATCGACGGCACCATGACCGTCGAAACCCGTTGGGCCAGTTTGCAAGTGGTCGACTATCTGCCGCACGACGTGGCACCGAACCGCACCGACCTGACCCGGGTGATCACCGGCGATGCCAAGGCCGTCGTAACCTTCGCGCCCCGACCGGAATTCGGCCAGGTGCCGGTGAGCATCGAATGCGAGCCGACCGGCCTGCGCGTGCTCGGCACCAACGATCCGATGGTGCTGCGCTCCCCCGGCGTGCACTGGGAGATCCAGTCCGACGGTATGTACAGTTCGGCCCGCGCCGTCGTCGATCCGTCACGCGGCCCGATCGTGTTGGAAATGCGCTGCGGTACACAGGATCTCGCGCCCGCCATGAGCAGCGAGGCGGAGCGGCGCAAGGATGCCGAGGACTACTGGTCGAAATGGGCGGCGAAACTGCAGCTGCCGCCGCTGAAGCCGGATCTGATGAAGCGCTCGGCACTCACCCTGCGCGGACTCGTGCACGCGCCGTCGGGTTCCATCCTGGCCGCGGCCACCACCTCGCTGCCGGAGGATATCGGCGGCGTGCGCAACTGGGATTACCGCTATTGCTGGCTGCGCGATGCCTCGCTGACCGCGCAGGCACTGGTTTCGCTCGGCTCACTGACCGAGGCCGAGGAATTCCTCGGCTGGGTGCACCGGGTGCTGGAGACGCTGCCCGGTCCGGAACGTTTGCACCCGCTGTACACCCTCTACGGCGAGACGCTGCCCCCCGAGGCATCGATCGATCAGCTGCCCGGTTATGCGGGTTCGCGCCCGGTCCGCGTCGGCAACGCCGCGAATATGCAGGTGCAGCTGGATGTCTTCGGCCCGATCGTCGATCTCATCGCATCGCTGGCGCACGGCCGCGAGGCGAAGGGCCTGACCGATCCGGCCAAGGCGCTGCCGGATGCCGACTGGGAACTGGTGCACGCCATGGTCTCCGCGGTGCAGCGGCGCTGGCAGGAACCCGACCACGGCATCTGGGAGATCCGCGGCAACCCGCGGCACCACGTGTACTCGAAGGTGATGGGCTGGCTGACCGTGGACCGGGCGATCACGCTGGCGCAGCGCTTCGAGCGTCAGATCGACCCGGCCTGGATCACGCTGCGCGAGATCATCGCCGATGAGGTGAGGACCAAGGGCTGGAACGACGAGGTCCAGTCCTACACCGCCGCCTACGACGGCACCGATCTGGATGCGGCCACCCTGCACATCGGCCTCAGCGGCCTGATCGAACCGTCGGATCCGCGCTTCGCGGCGACCGTGGTGGCCACCGAGGCGGAGCTGCGCAGCGGCTCGACCGTGTACCGGTACCACCACGACGACGGCCTGCCCGGCGGCGAGGGCGGGTTCCACCTGTGCGCGGCCTGGCTCGTCGAGGCGTATCTGCTGATCGGCAAGCGCTCGGATGCCGAGGCACTGTTCGCGCAGCTGATCGATGTCGCCGGACCGACCGGTCTGCTCAGCGAGGAGTACGACCCGGTCGCCGAGCGCTCGCTCGGCAACCATCCACAGGCCTACAGCCATCTCGGCCTGCTGCGTTGTGCACAGCTACTGGGCAAGCCGGTGGAAGCGCTGGTCTGACGCGACCGCCGCATAGTTCCGGGCCCGCGCACCATCGGTTCGCGGGCCCGGCCCGTATCCGCCGCCGCAGTGATCCGGCGAACACCGGCTCGTGCTGGACGGGGGCTCCTGCTACAGTTCAAATGGTAACGATTTCCATTATGATCTAGAGCACTCTCAGATCTGCCGCATTGCCAGGAGTACCCCGCGCGTGAGCACACGAATTGCCCTCGGATTCGCCGGTATCGCCGTGGGGGTGGCCACCGCGCTGACACTCACCGCATGCGGAAGCTCGAAGGATTCGGATAAGCCGAATATCGTCGCCGCCACCAGCGTCTGGGGCAATATCGCCGCGACCATCGCGGGTCCGGACGCCTCGGTGACCTCACTGATCACCGATCCCGCCGCCGATCCGCATTCGCATGAGACCTCGGCCGTGGAGTCGGCCAAGATCAGCGACGCCGACCTGGTCGTCTTCAATGGCGGCGGCTACGACGAATTCGTCGAGAAGGCGATCCGGGGCAAGCGCACCGTCGACGCGTTCGACTCCCGCACCGATAAGAACGATGAGAACGAGCATGTCTTCTACGACCTGCGCACGGTGAGCACGGTCGCCGATCGGATCGCGAGCGCCCTCGGCGAAATCGACTCCGCGCATGCCGCCGCCTACACCGACCGCGCCGCCGCGTTCAAGACCCAACTGAGCGCGATCAGCGCGATCTCCAGCAAGATCGCCAGCGAGCACCCGAAGACCCCGGTGCTGCAGACCGAACCGCTGGCGCACTACCTGCTGGTCGCCGCCGGAACCGAGGATCTGACCCCGCACGAGTTCCAGGAGGCGATCGAGCAGGAGACCGATCCGGCCCCCGCCGCGGTCGCCGCCACGCGGGATCTACTGACCGGCAAGAAGGTTCGCGCGCTGGTCTACAACATCCAGACCGAGGACAAGATCACCAAGGATCTACGCGCGCTCGCGCAATCGAACGGTCTACCTATCGTCGAGGTGACCGAAACCCTCCCTGCCGGTATGGATTACATTCAGTGGCAGACCAAGAACGCCCAGGCACTGGCCGCGGCGCTGGCCTGACCGCATCATGACAGCATCGCGCAGCGATTCTATGAGGAGCGGTGGCCAGGTGGCGGATGGGCCAGCATCGCGCAGCGATTCCATGAGGAGCGGTGGCCAGGTGGCGGATGGGCCAGCATCGCACAATGATTCGATGAGGAGCGGTGGCCGGGTGAGAAGTGGGCGAGCAGCACACAATGATTCGATGAGAAGCCCGGTGACCGGTGCGTCCATGGAAGCCGCGCCGACCACCGAGCAGCGGCCGTCGGATACCCGCCCCGTCGTCCACCTCGACGCCGCCAGCCTGGCATTCGGCGAACGCACGCTCTGGCAGGGACTGGATCTCGAGGTGGCGCCCGGTGAATTCATCGCGATTCTCGGGCCGAACGGATCCGGCAAGACCTCGCTGCTGAAGGTGCTGCTCGGACAGCTCGCACTCAGCTCCGGCAGCGCCGATATCGCGGGCGGACCCGCACGCGCGGGCAACCCCGATATCGGCTATGTGCCACAACAGAAGACGATCGACGCCGGTGTCCAGCTGCGCGGGGTCGACCTGGTCGGGCTCGGTGTCGACGGGCACAACTGGGGCCTCGGACTGCGCCGCCGTGCCGAGCGCAAGCGCAAGGTCCGCGCCGCCATTGCTGATGTCGGCGCGGAGAAATTCGCCTATGCGCCACTGGAATCCATGTCCGGCGGCGAACAGCAGCGACTGCGCGTGGCACAGGCACTCGTCGGCGATCCCAAGGTGCTGCTCTGCGATGAACCGCTGCTCAGCCTCGACCTGGCGAATCAACGACTGGTATCCGAGCTGATCGATCGGCGCAGGCGAACCCACAACACCGCAGTGCTTTTCGTGACACACGAAATCAATCCGATTCTGCCGCTGGTGGATCGAGTGCTGTACCTGGTCGACGGAAAGTTCCGTATCGGCACCCCCGATGAGGTGATGACCTCGGCAGTCCTCTCGGAGCTGTACCGGACAGAGGTCGACGTGCTGCGAGTACGCGGCCGGCTGGTTGTAGTCGGCACCGGCGACACGATGGACGCCTTCGGCGCCGCCGGAGCCCAACATTGCCACGGCGCAACCCTTTCCGATCCCGAACGGGTTGCTGTTACCCAGCCAGTCGCCGACACGCACTCTGTTGCCGACGCACAGCCGGTTCCCAACACCCATCCAGTTGCCGACGTACAGCCGGTTCCCAACACCCATCCAGTTGCCGACGCACAGCCGGATCCCAACACCCATCCAGTTGCCGACGCACAGCCGGATCCCAACACCCATCCAGTTGCCGACGCACAGCCGGTTGCCAATGGGGGGCCAGTTGCCAACACGTACCCGGTTGCCGATGGACAGCCGAGTCCCAACACACAGCCGAGTGCCGACGGACAACCAGTCGCCAACACGCACCCAGTTGTCGACGCTCACCCACTTGTCAGCGCGCAGCCAGATGCCGACACACGGTGGCTTTCCAATGAGCGATCAGTCGCCGACGCGCCGCCGGTTGCCGACGGACAGCCAATTGCCAACACGCACCCCGTTGCCGGCACGCAGCTGGTTCCCGATGGACGGCCAGTTGCCGACGCGCAGCCGATTGCCGACGGGGGGCCAGATGCCGACGCACAGTCGGTTCCCGATACGCGCCCAGTCGTCGACGCACAGCCGCTGACCAATGGTCAGCCGGTTGCGCACCCGCCGCTGGTCGCCGTTGAACAGCCGACGGCGGATGGGCGGCCGGTCTCCAATACACCGCCGAAGACGAGTGGGGTTCGTTCGTGATCGACAAGCTGTCGGACGTCATTTCGAAGGTGTTCGACTTCTCCACTACCGCGAATCTGCTCTCCTACTCCTTCGTGCAGCAGGCGGTGCTCGCGGCCGCGCTGCTCGGACTGCTGGCCGGGGTGATCGGTCCATTGATCATCAGCAGGCAGATGTCGTTCGCGGTGCACGGCACCAGCGAGCTGTCGCTGACCGGCGCGGCGGCCGCATTGCTCGCCGGAATCGGGGTCGGGCTGGGCGCGATCGTCGGCTCGGTGGTGGCGGCGGTGCTGTTCGGTCTGCTCGGAAGCAAAGCCAGAGAACGTGATTCGGTGATCGCGGTGGTGCTGTCGTTCGGACTCGGACTCTCGGTGCTGTTCCTGTGGCTCGGCCCCGAGCGCGCCGGTTCGAAATTCTCGCTGCTCACCGGTCAGGTGGTTAGCGTCGGCTACAGCGGACTCGCCCTGCTGGTGACCTGCACCGTACTGGTGCTCGCCGTGCTCGCGGTGGTCTACCGGCCGCTGCTTTTCGCGAGCTCGGATCCCGAAGTGGCAGTCGCACGCGGGGTTCCGGTGCGGGCGCTTTCGGTGGTGTTCGCGGTCATGCTCGGCATCACCGCGGCCTTCGGCGTGCAGATCGTCGGGGCTTTGCTGGTCCTCGCGCTGCTCATCACCCCCGCCGCCGCTGCGGCACAGCTGACCGCGAATCCGGTGCGGACCACCGTGCTCGCGGTCGTCTTCGCCGAAACCGCCGCAGTAGGCGGCATCCTGCTATCCCTGGCCCCCGGCGTCCCCGTCTCCACTTTCGTCACCACCATCTCCTTCCTGATCTACCTGATCTGCCGAATCCTCGGCCCCCGCCGCCGCCAGGCCGCCCGCACCCACTGACCTCCCGCTCACCGACCCGGTGCCCGCGTCCGGAGCCACCGGGGAAGCCACGCACGACACCCCAGTCCATGCGCGGACCGCACCCCGGCCGTCGACGCCAGGCCGCCGCTCCCGCTGCCCCGCTCCCCAGTCCCGAAGCCGTTGCTGTACGCGAATTGCCCGCTGTGCACAGAGTCTCCGGGGGAACCCACGTACAGCAGGCCCATACACGCGCAGACCACTCCCAGATCGGGTCACCGACCAGGCAGCCCCACCCCTGACCTCCCGCTCACCGGACCCGAGCAGTGCCGCACACGCAGCTACACGCCGCGTGCAGAGCCACCGGGAAAGCCACGCGCGACACGCCAGATCGGATCACCGACCAGGCAGCCCCACCCCTGACCTCCCGCTCACCGGACCCGAGCAGTGCCACGCACGCAGCTACACGCCGCGTGCAGAGCCACCGGGAAAGCCACGCGCGACACGCCAGTTCGCGGCCGCTCCCAGATCAGCCCACCACCACCAGGCCGTCTGCACCCACTTGCAGCCCCGAAGCCGGTTCCGCGCACAGAGCACCGGGGAAAAGCCACGCACGGCACACCGGTACGTGTGTGGGACGCCGCAATCGGCCCATCGCCGCCAGGCTGCCCGCGCTCGCTGTATCGAAGCCGGTGCAGCGCACACCGCTACGCGCCACGCATGGAATTCATGCGCGGCACGCCGAATCGGGTGCGGATACTCGGCGGACTGATGGCAGCGCAGAAGCCAGGTGCTCGCGCGGCGGCGGGCACCTGGCCGGTGGGTGGGGATCAGGCGACGAGCAGGGCGATCAAGACGAGGATCGAACCGCCGAACACGATGACGTGGCGCAGGTTCTGCAGGTAGGGCATTACCCAACGGGGAAAGGCGTTCTCGGCGGCATCCAGGAAGCGCTCGACGTCGATGCGGGCCAGTTCCGGGTCGGCCTTGCGGGCGAAGGCTGCTCGGATGCTCTTGGCTGCGGTCAGGTTGCTGTACAGGATCACGCCATTGCCGAGCAGCACCAGCACCTGGAAGATCCAGGACAGCATCCGACCCCAATCGTTGCCCGCAACGTTCAACACGGCCAGGGTGGTCATCACCAGTGCGATACCGACGGGTGCCCAGGTCTCGTGGCCGCCCGCGTCGAACCGCATACCGTTCTCCTCGAGGACGGCGGGCCGCACACCCTGACGGGTCAGCTCGGCATCGGCGGCGGCCTTGGCGGCGGCTCCGTACCGGTGCCGCACCAGCGGAATGCTGACGAAGGCGAGGGCGATCAGCAGCTGGGCGACGGCAGCGACGGTCATCATGGCGATTTCTCCTCAGCGGGTTGTTCATCCGAGGGCCGGTGCGGCTCCCCGTGCTCGATGACCAAACGATCGCCTGCGGCGCTGACAGCGCGCTGACACCTCCGCCACCCCCGCTGACACCGTTATCAGCGCAGGTCAGCAAGGCCCTTCCGGCGACAAGTTGGAGTTTGATGGCAGCCGCCGTCAGTCAGTAGCCCCCGATTTCGTATGCTCGACCCACGCGCCCCGTCGAACGAATGGTGACCAATGATCGACTTCACGATTCCCGCCGAACTCGCCGCCGAACGCGACCGGGTCCGCCGGTTCGTCATCGACAAAATCGTCCCCTTCGAGCGCGACCCCCGCGTCACCTCACACGGCCCCACCGATGAACTGCGCCAGGAACTCGTCGAGCTGGCGCGCGCGGAGAAGCTGCTGACCGTGCAGGCTCCGGAAGCACTCGGCGGGCGGGGTCTCACCCATATCGAGCAGGCCGTGATCTACGAGGCCGCGGGCTGGTCCACCCTCGGCCCGGTCGCAATGAACTGCGCCGCACCGGATGAGGGCAATATGTTCCTGCTCTCCAAGATCGCCGATCCCGAGCAGGTCGAGCGCCACCTCGCACCCGCGGTCGCCGGTCACCGGCGCACCGTCTTCGCCATGACCGAACCCGACGGCGCGGGTTCGGATCCGAATCAGCTCGCCACCGAGGCCGTCTTCGACGGCGAGAATTTCACCATCAACGGCCGCAAATGGCTCATCACCGGCGCCGACGGCGCCAAGAGCTGGATCATCATGGCCCGGGTCGCGCCGAACCCGCATCTGCCCGAGGGCCCGACACTGTTCCTGACCGAGGGCGATCAACCCGGCATCATTATCGAACGCACCATGAACACCATGGATCGCAACTACGTCGGCGGCCACGGCGTCGTGCGCTTCGAGAATCTGGTACTGCCCAAGTCGGCGCTGCTCGGTGAGACCGGCCAAGCGCTGCGCTATGCCCAACTGCGGCTCGCCCCGGCCCGGCTCACCCACTGCATGCGCTGGCTCGGCGCGGCCGAACGCGCGCAGTCCATCGCGGTCGAATACGCCAAGACCCGGACCGCCTTCGGCAAGCCGATCGGCGACCACGAGGGCGTATCGTTCATGCTCGCCGATAACGCGATCGCGCTGCACCAGTGCCGCCTCACCATCTGGCATGCCTGCTGGCTGATGGACCAGGGCGAGAAGGCCAGGCATGAGAGCTCGATCGCGAAGGCGTTCGTCTCCGAAGAACTGTTCAAGGTCACCGACCGCTGTGTTCAGGTGCTCGGCGGCATCGGCATCAGCGATGAAACGGTGGTCGAAATGATCTTCCGCGATATGCGCGCCTTCCGCCTCTACGATGGCCCGACCGAGGTCCACAAGTACGCGATCGGCCGCCATGTGCTGCGTTGAATTTGCAGCGCCTGCGGCGCTGCGTCAGCGACCAGATCAGCGCAATCATGACCAACGCCACCGGGATTCCGGCGGCGATCAGCAATGCGCCCCGTGCCCGGCCGAGCGTGATCAACTCGA